>NZ_JALPKQ010000011.1:0-141596 GCF_051383655.1 Geodermatophilus sp. CPCC 205761 | reverse complement strand
CTCCCCCGACCCCAGCAGCGCGACCGACTGCAACGCCAGGAAGCTGTGCACGCCGTAGAAGGTGCCGATGCTGCCGCCCGCGCGGGCCCACCCAGCCCGCCGTCCAGCCGGCGCCGGGCCGGCACGGCGCCGAGCCGGAGGACGCCGAGCCCCCGGCTGCGCCACCGCAGCAGACCCAGGTGATCCGCCCGATCTCCTCGGAGGACCCGTCGGCCGGCGAGCGGCCCGCCGCGGACGCGCCGACCCTCGTCCAGCCCGCGGTCGGCCAGCCCGACGCGGACACCGGCACCCAGCCGGTGACCGGCCGCCGCTGACCTCCGCACCGAGCCCCCGCGGGACCCGCCCGGCCGGCCGGGTCCCGGCCACGCCACGGCTGGTCGCCGCCGTCCTCCTCGCCGTGGTGTGCGCCCTCGCCGGCAGCCCGGCGCAGGCGGCCAGCGGCGGCCTGCTGCGGCTGGCCCACCTCTCCCCCGACAGCCCCGCCGTCGACCTCACCGTCACCCCGGCCGACGGCGGCGCGCCCGTGATCACGCTGCCCGGCGTGCACTACGGCACCGTCTCCGGGCACCGGGAGCTGCCGCCCGGCGGGTACACGGTCACCGTGCGCCGCGCCGAGGCCGATCCCGGCGGTCCCCCGGTGCTCTCCGCAAGCGTGGACCTGACCGCCGGCGGCGCCCGCACGGTCGCGGTGACCGGGCCCTTCGCCGGCCTGGATCTCGCCGTCGTCGACGACGACCTCTCCCCGCCCCCGCCGGGCAGTGCCCGGGTCCGGGTGGTCGCGGCCGCCGCGTCCGCGCCGGAACTCGACGTGGCGGTCGCCGGCGGTGGCCCGCTGGCCGCGGGGCTCCGCTTCGGCAGCGCCGGTGCCCCCGCTCCCGTGCCGGCCGGGGCCGGCACGCTGCAGATCACGGGCGACGAGGTGTCCCTGGAGGTGCCCGTCGAGTTCGCCGCCGGGTCCGTCTACAGCGTGCTGGTCCTCGACCGGGTCGGCGGCGGGCTGACGGTGCGGCCGGTGCTCGACGCGGCCGGCGCCGCGGTGGTGCCCTCCGGCGGCGTCGCGGCGGGCGCGGGCGGCGCCGCGGGCCGGTCCCCGCTGCCGGGGCTCATGGTCCTCGCTGCGCTGGTCGTCCTCGGTGCCCTCGTGGTCCCCCGGCGACGCCGGTGAGCGGCCGCGTGCCCGTCCGGCGGCTGCTGGCCGCCACCGCGCTGGCCGCCGGCGCGGTCGCGCTGCACTCCCCCGAGCCGCCGGAGCCGGCGGCATCGACGGCCCGCGCCGTCGTGGCGGGCACGGCCGCCGGCGACCGTGCCTCGGCCTGGCCGGTGGGGGTGCGGATCCCGGCGATCGGGCTGGACGGCTCGCTGGAGCGGCTCGGCCTGGACGCCGCGGGCGCGCTCGTCCCTCCTGCGGATCCCGCCCGGGCCGGCTGGTACACCGGGAGCGCCACCCCGGGCGACGTCGGGCCGGCCGTGCTCGCCGGTCACGTCGACTCCACCAGCGGGCCGGCGGTGTTCTGGCGGCTGCGCGACCTCGCCGCCGGGGACGAGGTGGTCGTCGACCGCGCCGACGGGACGACGGTGCGCTTCACGGTCACCGCGGTCGAGCGCTCCCCCAAGGCCGAGTTCCCCACCGCGGCGGTCTACGGGCCCACGCCGCGTGCGGAGTTGCGCCTGGTCACCTGCGGCGGCGCGTTCGACCGGTCGCGGCGCAGCTACCTCGACAACCTCGTGGTGACCGCCGTCCGGACCGCCTGACCCGACGATTTCCGCGGAAACCGATGCGACGGCGGCGTCACCGTCGCCGGTCCCGGGCCCGCCAGCAGGCGGTGTGCCAGTGCCGCCGCCAGTCGGCCGCCGAATCGGTGTCCCAGGGGTCGAGGTCGGAGTCGCGGGCGTAGACCGGCCAGGTCACCACGTGCGGGGTGCCCGGGCGGATCTCCTGGTCGCAGCCCGGGCAGCGGTAGGTCTTGCCGGTCGCCGAGCCGGCGAGCGGGCGGACCACCCAGTCGCCGTCGGTCGCCTCCTCCACCGGGTCGGGACGGCGCGCCGGCTCCCGCCCCGCGGGGCGTGCGCCGCGCCGGCTGCCGCGTCGGGGCACGCCGTCAGCGGTGCGCGTGGTCCCGGAACCCGCGGCCGGTCTTGCGGCCCAGGTACCCGGCGGTGACCAGGTGCTCGAGCAGCGGCGCCGGCGCGAACCCGGGCTCGCGGAACTCGGTGTAGAGCTCCCGCTCGATGGCCAGCGCGACGTCGAGGCCGACGACGTCGAGCAGCTCGAAGGGCCCCATCGGGTAGCCGCAGCCGACCTTCATCGCCGCGTCGATGTCGTCGGCGGTCGCGTAGTGCGCCTCGAGCATCTTCACCGCGTCGTTGAGGTACGGGAACAGCAGGGCGTTGACGATGAACCCGGCCCGGTCGGTGCAGGAGACCGCGTGCTTGCCCAGGTGCTGCGAGACGGCGTGCGCGGTGGCCGCGACGTCCGGCGCGGTGGCGATCGTGGAGACGACCTCCACCAGCTTCATGACCTGCGCGGGGTTGAAGAAGTGCATGCCGACGACGTCGGCCGGCCGGCCGCTGGCCTGCGCGCACTCGATGACCGGCAGGCTGGAGGTGGTCGTGGCCAGCACCGCGCCCTGCTTGGCGATCTCGCCGAGGTTGGCGAACAGCGCCTCCTTCACCGGCAACGACTCGACGACGGCCTCGATGACCAGGTCGCGGTCGGCCAGCTCGTCCAGCGACGTCGTCCCGCTGACCCGGGCCAGGACGGCGTCCCGCGTGGCCTCGTCGAGCCGGCCGCGCTGCACCTGCTTCTCCAGCGACCGCGCGAGCTCCCGGCGCACCGACTCGACCTTCTCCGGCGAGCGGGCGACGAACCGGACGTCGTAGCCGCCCTTGGCGACCACCTCGACGATGCCGGTGGCCATCGTGCCGGAGCCGACCACGCCGACCGTGGCCACCGGCCGGGCACCCGCCGCGGCCCCGCCCTCGACCGGCGTGTGCGCGTCCGGGACCACCTCGGCGGAGTCCCGGTCGGCGTAGCTGTAGAAGCCGCGGCCGGACTTCCGGCCCAGCAGCCCGGCGGTCATCATCTGCTTGATGACCGGGCTGGGCGCGTGCAGCCGGTTGCGCGACTGCTTGTACATCGTGTCGAGGATCTCGTAGGCGGTGTCGATGCCGATGAGGTCCATCAGCGCCAGCGGGCCCATCGGCAGCCCGCAGCCGAGCTTCATGGCGGCGTCGAGGTCCTCGCGGCTGGCATAGCGGTTCTCGTACATGGAGACCGCGTGGTTGAGGTAGCCGAACAGCAGCGCGTTGGCGATGAACCCGGCCTTGTCGCCGATGGTGACGTCGACCTTGCCCAGCCGGTCGGCCAGCGCCTCGACGTCCTCGACCACCGAGGGCTCGGTGACGACGGTGCGCACGATCTCGACCAGCTTCATGACCGGCGCCGGGTTGAAGAAGTGCATCCCGATGACCTTGCTCGGCCGGCCGGTGGCGACCGAGATCTCGGTGACCGACAGGCTCGAGGTGTTGGTGGCCAGGATGGTGTCCGGCGGGCAGATCTTGTCCAGCTCGCCGAAGACCTCGCACTTGAGCTCCAGGCGCTCGGGCACGGCCTCGACGACCAGCTCCGCGTGCGCGAGGTCCTCCAGCGAGGTGCTGAACCGGATCCGCCCGACGATCGCGTCGCGCTCCTCGGGCGCCAGCTTGCCGCGCGTCACGGCCCGCCCGGTGGAGTGCTCGAGGTGCTCGCGGCCGCGGGCCACGGCCGTGTCGTCGATGTCCACGGCGGTCACCGACAGGCCCGCCCGGGCGAGCACCTCGGCGATGCCGGCGCCCATCGTGCCCAGCCCGACGACCCCGACCTCGCTCAGTTCTCTGGCCACGGCGCCACGGTAGCGGAGTCGCCGGGTGACGCTTCCCGCGCTCGGGCGACTCCGCCCGGCGTCAGAAGAGCCGCTCGGAGGGGTCGTCGGTGCCCTTGAGGACGGCGTAGTCGACGGTGAGGCAGTCGATGCCGCGGTCGCCGGCGAGCACCCGCGCCTGCGGCTTGATCTCCTGCGCGGCGAACACCCCGCGGACCGGTGCCAGCAGCGGGTCGCGGTTGAGCAGCTCCAGGTAGCGGGTCAGCTGCTCGACGCCGTCGATCTCCCCGCGCCGCTTCACCTCGACCGCCACCGTGGTGCCGTCGGCGTCGCGGCAGAGCAGGTCGACCGGGCCGATCGCGGTCGGGTACTCCCGGCGGACCAGCGACCAGCCCGCGCCGAAGGTCTCCACGTGCAGCGCCAGCAGCCGCTGCAGCTCGGCCTCCACCCCGTCCTTCTGCAGGCCGGGGTCGACCCCGAGCTCGTGCGAGGAGTCGTGCTCCACCGACTCGATGGTGATGACCAGCTGCTCGCCGGCCTTGTTGGTCACCGTCCAGGTTCCGCTGCCGTCGCTCAGCTCGTCCTTGAGCGTGCACGGCGGGCTCATCCAGTTGAGCGGCTTGTAGGCCCGGTCGTCGGCGTGCACCGACACCGACCCGTCGGACTTCACCAGCAGCAACCGGGGCGCCATGGGGAGGTGGGCGGTGAGCCGGCCGATGTAGTCGACCGAGCAGCGGGCGATGACCAGGCGCACGGGGTCCGACGGTACCGAACCGGCAACGGCTCGCCCGGGGAACCCGGAGGGCGGCCTGCCGCGCGGCATCCTGGCGGGGTGATCCGAGCCCTGCGTCCCGTCGCTCTCGCGCTGGCCCTCCTGCTGCTGGCCGCCTGCGCCCAGCGCGGTGGCGACGCCGGGGCGCCGGCACCGTCCCCCGCGGGCCCGGGCCGGCTGGTGCTGCTGGTGGAGCACGTCGGCGGGTTCGTGACGCCGGAGACCACCGCCGCCCGGCTGCCGCTGGTGGCCGTCTACTCCGACGGCCGGGTGATCGCGCAGGGCCCGCAGATCGCGATCTACCCCTCGCCCGCCCTGCCCAACGAGCAGGTGTGGCAGCTCGACGACGACGGCCTGCGCACCGTCGTCGACCGGGCCATCGCCGCCGGGGTGACCGGGAGCGGCGACCTCGGCAGCCCGCCGGTCGCCGACGCCCCCGCCACCCGGTTCACCCTCGTCACCGAGGAGGGCACCTCGGTGCGCGAGGTGCAGGCGCTGTTCGAGCTGCCTGACGACAGCGGGCTCACCCCCGAGCAGCAGGCCACCCGCGGCGAGCTGATGGGCCTGCTCGACGTGCTGACCGCGCCGGACGGGCCGCTCGGCGCATCGGGGCCGGAGACCTACCGGCCCGAGGCGGTCGGCGCCGTGGTGACCGCATACACCGCCGACCCGGAGCCCGAGTTGGTCCAGCCCGAGGTCGCCTGGCCTGGACCGGCCCTGCCCGGGGAGGCGCTGGACGAGCGGCTGGGCGTGTCCTGCGTGGTCGCCCGCGGCGAGGAGGCCACGGCGGTCCTGGACGCGGCGGCCGGGGCCAACTCGCTCACGCCCTGGGCCGCGGCCGACGGCAGCCGCTGGGCGCTGACGCTCCGGCCGCTCCTGCCGCACGAGACCGGCTGCGCCGACCTCTCCGGGGAGTAGGACGACAGCGGCCCGGCCCTCCGTCAGGAGGACCGGGCCGTCGTCGGTTTCCGCGGAAACCGACGGATCAGACGGTGGCGGGCTCGCGCAGGTCGGCGTCCACCCCGCCGCGCTCGTCGACGCGGGCGAGCGGGTCGATCGTGGACGTCGCCCGGTAGCGCTCGACGTCGAGGATGCCCTCGCGCTTGGCGACGATCGTCGGCACGAGCGCCTGACCGGCCACGTTCACCGCCGTGCGGCCCATGTCGAGGATCGGGTCGATGGCCAGGAGCAGGCCGACGCCGGCCAGCGGGAGGCCGAGGGTCGACAGCGTGAGGGTGAGCATGACCACCGCGCCGGTGACGCCGGCGGTGGCCGCCGAGCCGATGACCGAGACCAGCGCGATCAGCAGGTAGTCGGTGATCGACAGGTCCACCCCGAAGAACTGGGCGACGAAGATCGCGGCCAGGGCGGGGTAGATCGCCGCGCAGCCGTCCATCTTCGTCGTCGCGCCCAGCGGGACGGCGAACGAGGCGTAGGACCGCGGGACGCCCAGGTTCTGCTCGGTCACCCGCTCGGTCACCGGCAGGGTGCCGATCGAGGAGCGGGACACGAAGGCCAGCTGGATGGCCGGCCACGCCCCGGCGAAGTACCGCAGCGGTGAGAGGCCGTGCAGGCGCAGGAGCACCGGGTAGACCACGAAGAGCACGAGCGCGAGACCGGCGTAGACGGCGCCGGCGAAGACGCCGAGCGAGCCGAGGGACTCCCAGCCGTAGGTGGCGACGGCGTTGCCGATCAGGCCGAGCGTGCCGATGGGGGCCAGCAGGATGACCCACCACAGCACCTTCTGCACGATCGCCAGGGCCGCGCGGACGAACCCGAGGAACGGCTCGGCCGGCTCGTCGACCTTGAGCGCGGAGATCCCGATCGCGACGGCGATGACGATCAGCTGGAGCACGTTGAACGACAGGGAGCCGTCGGCCGAGCCCTGCAGGCCGAAGACGTTGCCGGGCACCAGGCCGGTGAGGAAGTCGAACCAGCCGCCGGCCTTCTCGGGCGCGGCCTGCGCGGCGGCGTCGACGGAGCTGTTGCGGCCGGGCTCGGTCAGCAGGCCGAGGCCGATGCCGATGGCCACGGCGATCAGGGCCGTGATCGCGAACCACAGCAGGGTCTGGCCGGCCAGCCGCGCGGCGTTGGAGACCTGCTTGAGGTTGGCGATGCTGACGATCACCGCGGTGACGATCAGCGGCGGGACGAGGACCTTCAGCAGCGTGACGAAGGTGGACCCGATGGTCGCCAGGGTGCTGGTCAGCCAGTTGGGGGTGCCGTCGGCGACGGGGCCGAGGTCACGGGCGACCAGGCCCAGGGCGACGCCGAGGACGAGGGCGAGGAGGACCTGTGCCGCGAACGGGACGCGGCGGAGACGAGCGAGCACGAGGGGTGCCTTCCGGAAACGGGCGGGGATGGACGACGACGGGGCGCGGACGCGCTCAGGCGTCGGCCGTCACGCGCCCGAAGTCCAGGGCGCGCCGCCGGGTGAGGTTCCACAGGTCGACCACGCCAGGGTCAAGGCCGCGGCGGCGGGGTCCCATCCCGGTGTGGGGCGGTTCACCCCGGGGGGAAGGTCCAGCGGGTGGGCGCGCCCGCGAAGTCGGCCTCGCTCTGGGCGATCACCCGGACCGGCCGGACGGCGTACGTGCCGTTCACCTCGGGGTCGAGGAACTCCACCGAGACCCCGCCGCCGTACTTCGCGTTCACCGCCGCCACGAAGTCCGCGATCCCCGGAGCGGAGGTCACCCGCTCCGCGACGCCGTCGAGCACCACCGGGTCGCGGGCGTCGTCCGTGGTCACCGTGCAGCGGGGGTCGGCGGCGAGGTTGCGGGCCTTGCGGGATCGCCGTCCGCTGGAGAACCACAGCCGGCCGTCGAGCCACACGCCCCAGACCGGCATGACGTGCGGGCTGCCGTCCGGGCGGACGGTGGCCACCCAGTAGTCGTGCGAGAGGCCCAGCCGTCGCTCGGCCTCCGCCCACGGCAGCAGCCCGCTGCCCTCGTCCGCGGGGAGCACGCCGTAGCCCGGCATCACCGGGCGGTCGGCGTGCGGCCCGGTCACCTCAGTCGGTCCAGACCGGGCGCCGCTTCTCGATGAACGCCGTCGTCCACTCCTGCGCGGACGGCAGCTGGCTCGTCGCGGCCATCACCTCGACCGCGATCCCGTAGGCGTCCCGCTCGGGCCGGTCGAGCTGGGCGTAGAGCGTCTGCTTGCCGATCCCCTTGCTGGTCCGCGAACCGCGGGTGGCGCGCCCCATGAGCTCGGCGACCGCGGCGTCGAGCTCGTCGTCGGGGACGACCCGGTTCACCAGCCCCCAGTCCAGCGCGGTGGCGGCGTCGATGACGTCCCCGGTGAGAGCCAGCTCCATCGCCCGCTTGCGGCCGACGTTGCGGGCGACCGCGACCATCGGCGTGTGGCAGAACCAGCCGCCCTTGCCACCCGGGGCGGCGAACGCCGCCGACTCCGCGGCGACCGCGAGGTCGCAGGAGGCCACCAGCTGGCAGCCGGCCGCGGTGGCGAGGGCGTGCACGCGGGCGAGCACCACCTGGGGCACGTCCTGGACGGTCTGCATCAGCTCGGTGCACAGCGCGAGCAGGCTGCGGACCTCCGGCAGCGGCGCCCCGGCGACGTCCCCGAGGTCGTGGCCGGCGCTGAACACCGGCCCCTCCGCGGCCAGCACGATGCCGGCGGCGTCGGTGCGGCCGACCTCGGTGAACGCGGCGAGCAGTTGCTCCAGGTGGTCGCGGGAGAGGGCGTTGCGCCGGGCCGGCCGGCACATCGTGATGGTGACGACGTCGCCGTCGCGGACGACCCGGGGCGCACCCTCTGCAGTCATGGTCCGACGCTAGCCGACCTCGACGCCCGCGGTCCTCCCGTGCAACCGCCCGCGGCCCTGCTCCTTGGCGCCGTACATCGCCAGGTCGGCCTCCTGCAGGACCTCCTCGAACGGCGTGCCCGGCGCGGCCATGGCCAGCCCGATGCTCGCCGAGACCCGCACGCTGCGCCGTCCGACCGCGACCTCGTCCACCAGCGCGGCCACCAGCCGCTCCCCGATCGTCTCCGCCGTCGCGAGGTCCAGGCCCGGCAGGACGACGGCGAACTCGTCGCCGCCCAGCCGCCCGACCACCGCGTCGGGTACCCCCTCCACCTGGGCTCGGAGCCGATCGGCGAGCCGGACGAGCAACTGGTCCCCGACCGCGTGCCCGCCGCGGTCGTTGACCTCCTTGAAGCGGTCGACGTCGATGAACAGGACCGCGCCGCCGCCGGTGAGCGCCGCCCGGCCGGCGTCGAGCAGGTGGGCGCGGTTGGACAGGCCGGTCAGCGGGTCCTGCCGGGCGACCCGGGTCATGGCGGCACGCCAGCCGTCGGCCTCGGTGGCCACGGCGGTCAGCCGGTCGACGGTCTCGTCGAGGAGCAGGTGCTGCGCCGCGTCGGCGTCGGGTGCCAGCTCGCGGACCGCGGCGGAGAGCAGGTCCAGGACGTCCTCCAGCGGAGCGCCGGTGGCGACCGCCTCGAGCACCCGGCCCTGCGCGGCCAGCAGGCGGGCGTCCCAGCGGTGCGCCGCGACCTGGCGGCGCAGGGACAGCACGCTGCGCACGAGGCGGACCTGGATCTCCAGGGTGGCGAGGTCCTCCCCGGAGAAGGAGCGGACGTCGTCGTCGAACACGCCCAGCGAGCCGAGGACGAAGCCGTCCTCGTCGATCAGCGGGACCCCGAGGTAGGAGCGGATGACGCCGGCCGCCACCGCCGGGTTCGCGGCGAACACCGGGTGCGCGAGCGCGTCCGGCACCTCCAGCGGCCGGCGCATCGCCACGACGTAGGCGCAGAACGACAGCTCGTCGGGGACGGCGGAGAACGGCGCGCCCACGCCGATCTCCGCGGGGAAGCACTGCAGGTCCGGGCCGACGAGGTTGATCACCGCGATGGGCGCGTCCAGCGCCCGGGCCATGTAGCCGACGACGGCATCGAGGTCGGCGTCGCCGGCGTGGCCGGCGAGCCGGTAGCTGGCGATCGCGGCGAGCCGGTCGGGATCGGCGACGGCGAGGCGGGGGCTCTGCACGCGCGGCACCGTAGCGGCTGTCGGTCACGATCTGTGCACGCAGCGGTACGGGAGTTCCCCGGGGCATGCCGATGCCGCGGTGTTCGGCATGATCCGGGCATGGATCCCGTGCGCTTCGGACTGGTGGGCTACGGCTTCGGCGGCCGGTACTTCCACGCACCCCTGCTGGCCGCCGCCCCGGAGTGCGACCTGCTCGGGGTGGTGACCACCTCACCGGAGCGGCGGGCGCAGATCGCCGCCGAGCACCCCGGCCTGCCGACGTTCGACTCGCTGGATCAGCTGGCGGCCGCCGGAGGCGAGGCGGTGGCGATCTCCACCCCCGCCGACACCCACACCGAGCTGACCGAGCGGGCGCTGCGCCTGGGCCTGGCCGTCGTGTGCGACAAGCCGTTCGCGATGGACGCGGCCGCCGCACGCGGGTCGGTGGAGCTGGCCGCGGAGCTGGGGCTGCCGCTGGCGCCCTACCAGAACCGGCGCTGGGACTCCGACTTCCGGACCGTCCGCGCCCTGGTCGCCGACGGCCGGCTGGGCACCGTCAGCCGCTTCGAGTCGCGGTTCGAGCGGTTCAGCCCCGAGCCCGGCCCCCCGGCCGCAGGCGGTGGCACGCTGCGCGACTTCGGCAGCCACCTCGTCGACCAGGCGCTGGTCCTGCTCGGCCCGGTGGCGAGCGTCTACGCGGAGTGGCAGCTGCGCGACAGCGGACTGGACGACGACTTCCTGGTCGCACTCACCCACGCGAACGGAGCCCGCTCCCACCTGACCGGCAGCTGGATCGAAGGCGCTCCGGGCCTGCGCTTCCGGGTCACGGGCACGGCCGGCAGCTACGTCGTCGACGGCCCGATGGACGTCCAGGAGGAGCTGCTGCTGGCCGGGGAGACGCCGGCGAGCCTCGGCGAGCGCTGGGGAGCCGAGCCGGAGCAACGCTGGGGACGGCTCCGCCGCGGGGACGACGGCGACACGGTGCCGACCGAGCGCGGCCGCTGGGACACCTTCTACCCGGCCTTCGCCGCCGCCGTCCGCGGTCAGGGGCCGGTGCCGGTCGACCCGCGGGACGCCGTCGCCACCGCCACCGTGCTCGACGCCGCCCGCCGCAGCGCCACCGAGGGCGTCGTCGTCGCGCTCTAGCTCAGGCCGGCACCCGCGCGTCGAGGCCGTGGGCCGCGCGGACGACGTCGACGATCTGGCCCATGATGTCGGTGAGCCCGAAGTCCTTCGGGGTGAAGACGCGGGCCACGCCCTGTTCGCGCAGCCGGCGGGCGTCGGCGTCGGGCACGATGCCGCCGACCACCACCGGGACGTCGTCCAGCCCGGCCTCCCGCAGCCCGCGGAGCACCGCCGGCACCACCTGCAGGTGCGAGCCGGACAGCACCGAGAGCCCGACGACGTGCACGTCCTCCTGGACGGCGGCCGACACGATCTGCGCCGGGGTCAGCCGGATCCCCTGGTAGACGACCTCGAAGCCGGCATCCCGCGCCCGGACGGCGATCTGCTCGGCCCCGTTGGAGTGCCCGTCCAGGCCGGGCTTGCCGACCAGGAGGCGCAGCCGCCCGCCGAGCTCCTCGCCGGTGGCCCGGACCCGCTCGCGCACCTGCGCCAGCGTCCCGTCGTCCGCTCCGCCGGCGGCCGCCGCGACGCCGGTGGGCGCCCGGTACTCGCCGAACACCCCGCGCAGCACCCCGGCCCACTCCCCCGTCGTCACGCCGGCGCGGGCGCACTCGAGGGTGGCGGCCATGAGGTTCTCGTCGGTGCCGGCGGCGGCGCGGAGCCGGTCCAGGGCCCGCGTCACCCGTTCGTCGTCGCGCCCGGCCCGCCACTCGCGCACCGAGGCGCAGGCCGCGGCCTCGACCGCCGGGTCGACGGTCTGGATCGCGGCGTCGAGGTCGGCCAGCAGCGGGTTGGGCTCGGTGGCCTCGAACCGGTTGACCCCGACGACGACGTCCGCGCCGCTCTCCATCCGGCGGCGCCGCTCGGCCAGCGAGGCCACGAGCCGGCCTTTCATGTAGCCGGACTCGACCGCGGCCACCGCCCCGCCCATCTCCGCCACCCGCGCCATCTCCGCGCGGGCGCCCTCGACCAGCGCCGCCACCTTCGCCTCGACGACGACCGAGCCGGTGAACAGGTCCTCGTACTCGAGCAGGTCGGTCTCGTGGGCCAGCACCTGCTGCAGCCGCAGCGACCACTGCTGGTCCCACGGCCGCGGCAGGCCGAGCGCCTCGTTCCACGCGGGCAGCTGGACGGCGCGGGCACGGGCATCGCGGGACAGGGTGACGCCGAGCATCTCCAGCACGATCCGCTGGACGTTGTTCTCCGGCTGCGCCTCCGTCAGCCCCAGCGAGTTGACCTGCACGCCGTAGCGGAACCGCCGCTGCCGGGCGTCCTGGACGCCGTACCGCTCGCGGGTCAGCTCGTCCCAGAGCTGGGTGAAGGCCCGCATCTTGCACATCTCCTCGACGAAGCGGACGCCCGCGTTGACGAAGAAGGAGATCCGCGCGACGACCTCGCCGAAGCGCTCCTCCGGCACCTGCCCGGAGTCGCGCACCGAGTCCAGGACGGCGATCGAGGTGCTCATCGCGTAGGCGATCTCCTGCACCGGCGTCGCCCCGGCCTCCTGCAGGTGGTAGCTGCAGATGTTGACCGGGTTCCACGTCGGCATCGCCGTCACCGTGTACGCGACCACGTCCGTGGTCAGCCGCATCGACGGCCCGGGCGGGAAGACGTGGGTCCCGCGCGAGAGGTACTCCTTGATGATGTCGTTCTGGGTCGTGCCGGCGAGCGTGGCCAGGACCTCGTCCGGATCGGTGCCCGCGCGCTCCGCCTGCTCCACGGCCACGACCTGGTAGAGCGCGAGCAGCCACATCGCGGTGGCGTTGATCGTCATCGACGTGTTCATCTCGCGCAGCGGGATGCCGTCGAAGAGCGCGCGCATGTCCCCGAGGTGTGTGACCGGCACCCCGACCTTGCCGACCTCACCAACCGCGAGCTCGTCGTCCGGGTCGTAGCCTGTCTGCGTGGGCAGGTCGAAGGCCACCGACAGGCCCGTCTGGCCCTTCGCCAGGTTGCGCCGGTACAGCGCGTTGGACTCGGCAGGAGACGAGTGGCCCGCGTAGGTGCGCATGACCCAGGGGCGGTCACGCTCGTCCGGGGACGTCGGGAACGGCATGCCAGCGGAGTCTAGGCGCGGTTACCGGCGAGTAGGAACGGCCCCTCCGGCGGGCTGCGGTGGCACACTCGCAGGGGCCGGGAGGAGGCCCGCCCATGCCCCTGGGAGTCGGCAGCAGCCTGCACTATCTGGTCGGGCCGGTGATCGCGTTCGCCGTCCTGGCCCTGCTGGCGCTGTTCCTGCGCTGGGCGTTCGGGCCCGACGAGCCCCGCCGTCCGCCGTCCGACGACGGGCTGCTCACCCGCGTGGCCACGCTGTCCCGGCGGGAGTCGGCGCTGGCCCTGCGCGCGGTCCTCTCCGACGCCGGCATCCGGTCCACGGTCCGCTTCCCCTCAGCGCACCGCGCCGAGGTGCTGGTCTTCCCCGAGGACGCCGAGCGGGCGCGGCAGCTCGCCGCGTCCTTCCCCGCCGGCTAGTAGGGCTTCTGCACCCGCTCGATCTGCGCGCCGAGGCCGCGCAACTGCTCGACGAAGTCGGGGTAGCCCCGGTCGACGTGGTGCACGTCCTGCACCTCGGTGACGCCGTCGGAGACCAGGCCGGCGAGCACCAGCCCGGCGCCCGCGCGGATGTCGGTGGCCAGCACCGGCGCGCTGGAGAGCCGCTCCCGGCCCCGGACGACGGCGTGGTGCCCGTCGATGCGCACGGAGGCGCCGAGCCGGACCAGCTCGTTGACGAACATGAACCGGCCCTCGAACACGTTCTCGGTGATCAGCGCGGTTCCGGTGGAGACCGCCGCCAGCGCGACCGCCATCGGCTGCAGGTCGGTCGGGTAGCCCGGGTAGGGCAGCGTGACGACGTCCACGCAGCGCGGCCGGCCGTCCATGGCCACCCGGAGGCCGTCGGGCAGCGGCTCGACGTGCGCGCCGGCGTCGACCAGCTTGTCCAGCGCCACGGTGAGGTGGTCGGCGACGGCCCGCTCGATGACGACGTCGCCGCGGGTCATCACCGCGCCGATCGCCCAGGTGCCGGCGACGATCCGGTCGGGGACGGTGGTGTAGGTGACGGGCTTGAGCGACGAGACGCCCTCGACGGTGATCGTCGAGGTGCCCGCACCCTCGATCTGCGCCCCCATCGCGGCGAGCATCGCGCAGAGGTCGGCGATCTCCGGCTCGCGGGCGGCGTTGTCGATGACCGTGGCGCCCTCGGCGAGCACCGCGGCCATGACCAGGTTCTCGGTGGCGCCCACCGACGGGAAGTCCAGCCAGATCGAGGTGCCCGTGAGCCGCGGCGCGGTGGCCACCAGGAAGCCGTGCTCGCTCTCGATCCGGGCGCCGAGCCGCTCGAGGCCGGAGATGTGCATGTCCAGACCGCGGGAGCCGATGGCGTCCCCGCCCGGCAGCGCGACGCGCGCGGAGCCGCAGCGGGCCACCAGGGGGCCGAGGACGCTGATCGAGGCGCGCATCTTCCGGACGAGGTCGTAGTCGGTCTCGGTGGCCGGCTCCTCCGGGACGTCGACGACCACCCGCCCGCCGCCGCGCCCGTGCGGGTGGCGCTCGTAGCTGACGTCGCAGCCGAGCCGGCGGAGCACCTCGCTCATGATCGCCACGTCGAGGATGTCGGGGACCTCGTCGATGGTCGTGCGCCCCGAGGCGAGCAGGGCGGCGGCCATGAGCTTGAGCGCGCTGTTCTTGGCGCCGGTGACCCGCACACGTCCGGTCAGCGCGGTGCCACCGGTGACCTCGAAGCACTCCACCCGGTCACCCTACGGGGGCCCGCTGCAGGGTCCCCCGCGAGCGGTGGGGGGCAGCGGGTCCTTCTTCTAGGCTCGCGGGCATGACCGTCCGGCTGACCCGCATCTACACGAAGACCGGCGACGCCGGTCAGACGCACCTGGGCGACATGAGCCGGGTCGCGAAGACCGATCCGCGGCTGGTCGCCTACGCCGACGTCGACGAGGCCAACAGCGTGCTCGGCGTCGCCCTGGCGCTGGGGTCCCCGTCCCCGGAGGTCGCCGAGCTGCTGCGCAGCGTGCAGAACGACCTGTTCGACGTCGGCGCCGACCTCTGCACCCCCATCACGCCCGACCCCCAGTTCCCGCCGCTGCGGATCACCGCCGCCTACACCGAGCGGCTGGAGGCGGCCTGCGACAGCCACAACGAGACGCTGCCGAAGCTCGACAGCTTCATCCTGCCCGGCGGCACGGCCCTGGCCGCGCTGCTGCACCAGGCGCGGGTGGTCACCCGGCGGGCCGAGCGCAGCGTCTGGGCGCTGGCGGAGGCAGACGGGGAGCGCACCAACCCCGAGACGGCGCGCTACCTCAACCGCCTGTCGGACCTGCTCTTCATCCTCGCCCGGGTGGCCAACCCCGGCGGCGACGTGCTGTGGGAGCCCGGTGCGCACAGCGGGGCGCACGCCCAGCGCGCGGCCGCGGAGCCGGCCGGCGACTGACGAAGGACCCCCTCCTCCCCACTCCTCGCCAGCTCGCAGCGGTGCCGTGGAGGGGCCGGTCAGCGAACCGGCGGCGCGGACTCCACCCAGGAGAGGAAGCCGGTCACCGTCGAGGGGTCCATCGCCAGCTCGCGGGGTCCCGCGGCGGTGGCGCACGAGAGGACGACGACGTCGGGCGGCAGCGCGACGTCGTCCGGACGGGCGCGGCGCCGCTCCCCCACCCGGAACTCCGCCCGGCACAGCCGCTGCTGCGGCCGGACCGAGAGCGACACCGCCCGGTACCAGAGGAGGGCGTCTCCGCCGTACCAGGCCACCCCCACCGACCAGCGGGTCGAACCGGTCGGGCGCAGCCACATGGTGACCGCGCCGAGCCCGGAGAGCAGGAAGCGCCGGCGCAGGAGGAAGGCCACGACCAGGGCGACGACCAGCACGCCGGCCAGGACGAGCAGTGCGGTGGTCATCCTGCGGGCCGGCGCATCGAGGGGTCAGCGGTGCTGGCTCAGGCGTCCTGACCGGCGGCGCGCAGCCGCGACTGGGCGCGACGGGCGGCGGCCAGGGCCTCGGCGTCGTCGCCGCTGTCCTCGGCGCGGCGCAGCGCCTCGCGGGCGCGCTCCACGTCGATCTCCGAGGAGATCTCCGCGGTCTCGGCGAGGATGGACACGCCCCGCTGGGTGACCGAGAGGAAGCCGCCGTGGGCGGCGACGACGAGGTCCTCGCCCTCGGTGGTGCGGATGGTGACCACACCACCGGGCGCGAGCTCACCGAGCAGCGGCGCGTGCCCGGGCAGGACGCCGAGTTCGCCCTCTGTGGTGCGGGCGATGACCATGCTGGCCTCGCCGGACCAGATCAGCCGCTCGACGGCCACCAACTCGACCTGCAGGGTCGCCACGACACTCCTCGGGGTCCACCGCCGGGCGGTGCGGAGCCGCCGCATCCGGGGCGGACACGGCGACGGGTCGAGCCCACTCTAACGGCGCGGGCGCCCAGGCCCCCTCCCGGGCACCGCCCCCAGCTCGCGAGGGGTGGGGAGGAGGGGGTCCTCCTACACGCCGCGGCGGTAGAGCAGGGTCCAGCGGCCCACGCGGACCCAGGGCCGGTGGACCGTCGACGCCGGCGCCCAGCGCTCGGTGACGTACGGGCGACCGCTGGTGTACGGGATCCCGGCCGAGGGCGGCCAGCTCCAGTCGCCGCCGTCCGGCCTGGTCTCGGTCGTGCCGTCCACTCGTCGTCTCCCACGTCGCCCGGGCTGTTCCGGGCCTGCCTGCTGTCCGTCGGCCGGAGCATCCCGCGCTCCCGGCCGCACGCACCAGGGTCCTCGTGCCACCGGCAGAGGTGGACTACCCCACACTCCCGGCCCGACACGCGGAACGGCCGGGCTCCCGTGCGGGGCCCGGCCGTCATCGCGGCCCCCCTGCAGGGACCCGCCGCGAGCTCGCGAACGGCGGGTCCCTGCAGGGGGGTCCTTCTTCAGCCCTTCTTCAGCTTGTCGGCGTTGCGCTCGAGGTCCTCGAGTCCACCGCACATGAAGAACGCCTGCTCGGGGACGTGGTCGTAGTCGCCGTCGGCGAGCGCCTTGAACGCCTGCAGCGTCTCCGCCAGCGGCACGAAGGAGCCCGGCTGACCGGTGAACGCCTCGGCCACGAACATGTTCTGCGAGAGGAACCGCTCGATGCGCCGGGCCCGGTTGACGGTGACCTTGTCCTCCTCGGAGAGCTCGTCGATGCCGAGGATGGCGATGATGTCCTGCAGCTCCTGGTACCGCTGCAGGATCCGCTGCACCTCGCGGGCCACCGAGTAGTGCTCCTGCCCGACGTACTGCGGGTCGAGGATCCGGCTGGTCGAGTCCAGCGGGTCCACGGCCGGGTAGATGCCCTTCTCCGAGATCGGCCGGGAGAGCACCGTCGTCGCGTCGAGGTGGGCGAAGGTCGTGTGCGGCGCCGGGTCGGTGATGTCGTCGGCCGGCACGTAGATCGCCTGCAGCGAGGTGATCGAGTGGCCGCGGGTCGAGGTGATCCGCTCCTGCAGCTCCCCCATCTCGTCGGCCAGCGTCGGCTGGTAACCCACGGCCGACGGCATGCGGCCGAGCAGCGTGGAGACCTCGGAGCCGGCCTGGGTGAACCGGAAGATGTTGTCGATGAAGAGCAGCACGTCCTGGTTCTGCTCGTCGCGGAAGTACTCCGCCATCGTCAGCGCCGACAGCGCGACCCGCAGGCGGGTACCCGGCGGCTCGTCCATCTGGCCGAACACCAGGGCCGTGGACTCGATGACGCCGGACTCGGTCATCTCCGTGATGAGGTCGTTGCCCTCGCGGGTGCGCTCACCGACGCCGGCGAACACCGACACGCCACCGAACTCCTGGGCGACCCGGCGGATCATCTCCTGGATCAGCACCGTCTTGCCCACGCCGGCACCGCCGAACAGGCCGATCTTCCCGCCGGCCACGTACGGCGTGAGCAGGTCGATGACCTTGATGCCGGTCTCCAGCATCTCGGTGCGGCCCTCGAGCTGGTCGAACCGCGGCGCGTGCCGGTGGATCGTCCACCGCGGGGCGTCCGCGCCGTAGCCGGGCGTGTCCAGGCACTCGCCCAGGGCGTTCCACACGTGCCCGGTGGTGATGTCGCCGACGGGCACGGAGATCGCGGTGCCGGTGTCCCGGACCTCGGCACCGCGGATCAGGCCGTCGGTGGGCTCCATCGAGATGGTGCGGACCACGTTGTCGCCGAGGTGCTGGGCGACCTCGAGGGTCAGCGTCTTGCCCAGGTCGGCGAGGGTGACCTCCACCTTCAGGGCATTGAACAGGTCGGGCATCGCGTCGCGCGGGAACTCGACGTCGACGACCGGCCCGGTGACCCGGACGACGCGGCCGGTCGTCTGGGTGGTCGGACGGTCCTCGGTGACGGTCATCTGTACTGCTCTCCTGCCCTCGGGCTCGCTTGCTTGTCGCGTCTTCGATGGCCCCGCCGGAGCGGGGTGGGGGTCAGTCGTCGGCGCCGGCCGACACGAGCGCGTCGGCACCGCCGACGATCTCGCTGATCTCCTGCGTGATCTCGGCCTGGCGGGCCTGGTTGGCCTGCCTCGAGAGGTTCTTGGCCAGCTCCTCGGCGTTGTCCGACGCCGACTTCATCGCGCGCCGCCGCGACGCCGACTCCGACGCCGCGGACTCGAGCATCGCGGCGAAGATGCGCGTCGTGACGTACTTGGGGAGCAGCGCGTCGAGGAGCGCGTCGGGCGAGGGCTCGAACTCGTAGGAGGTCGGCACCCCGGTGTCGTTGGCGACACCGTGCTCCCGGTCCTCCCGCTCGTAGTCGAACTCCTCGACCTCCTCGACCTCCAGCGGGGCCATCCGCTTGGCGACCGGGACCTGCGCGAGCAGCGAGCGGAACTCGGTGTAGACGATGTGCAGCTCGTCCACGCCCTCGATGCGCTCACCGGCCTCCGCGTCGTCCTCACCGGCGGTGAAGGCGGCGATCAGCTCCTCCCCCACGCGCTGGGCGTCGGGGTAGGTGGGCTGCTCGGAGAAGCCGGTGAAGGTGTCGGCCATCTGGCGGTGACGGAAGGAGTAGTAGGTCTCCCCCTTCCGGCCCACCACATAGAGGACCGGCTCCTTGCCCTCCTGGCGCAGCAGCGAGAGCAGCTCCTCGGTGCGGCGCAGCACGTTGACGTTGTACGACCCGGCGAAGCCGCGGTCGGAGGTGATCACGAGGACCGCCGCACGGCGCGGGTTCTGCCGCTCGGTGAGCAGCGGGTGGTCCAGCGACGCCGAGGACGCCAGCGCCGACAGCACCCGGGTGATCTCCCGGGCGTAGGGCTTGGACGCCTCCACCCGGGCCTGGGCGCGCACGATGCGGGCACCGGCGATCAGCTCCTGCGCCGAGAAGATCTTCTTCGTCGACTTCGTGGAGCGGATCCGGCGCCGCAGCGCGCGGAGGTTGCTGGCCATGCTCAGGCGCTCCGCTTGACCTGGACGCGCTCCTGGCCGCGCTGGGACGCGTCCATGGCCTCGGCATCGGGCTCGTTGAGGTGCAGCGTCTCGCCGTCGGAGGTCTGGAACTGGCGGTAGAACTCCTCCACCGCGGACTCCAGGCTGCCGACGGCGTCGTCGCCGAGCACCCGGCTCTGCCGGATCTCGTCGTAGATGCCGGTGTCGCCGCGGGCGACGAAGTCGAGGAACTCCGCCTCGAACCGGCGGACCTCCGACACCGGCACCCGGTCGAGCTTGCCGGTGGTGCCCAGCCAGAGCGAGACGACCTCCCGCTCCACCGGGAACGGCGAGTACTGGCCCTGCTTGAGCAGCTCGACGAGGCGCTGCCCGCGCTCGAGGGTCGCCCGGCTCGAGGCGTCGAGGTCCGAGGAGAACGAGGCGAAGGCCTCGAGCTCACGGAACTGGGCGAGGTCCAGCCGCAGCCGCCCGGCGACCGACCGCATGGCCTTGATCTGTGCCGAGCCGCCGACGCGCGACACCGAGATGCCGACGTTGATGGCCGGGCGGACACCGGAGTTGAACAGACCGGTCTCGAGGAAGATCTGCCCGTCGGTGATCGAGATGACGTTGGTCGGGATGTACGCCGACACGTCGTTGCCCTTGGTCTCGACCAGCGGCAGGCCGGTCATCGACCCGGCACCGAGGTCGTCGGAGAGCTTCGCGCAGCGCTCCAGCAGGCGGGAGTGGAGGTAGAAGACGTCGCCGGGGTATGCCTCGCGGCCCGGCGGACGGCGCAGCAGCAGCGAGACGGCGCGGTAGGCCTCGGCCTGCTTGGACAGGTCGTCGAAGACGATGAGGACGTGCTTGCCCTCGTACATCCAGTGCTGGCCGATGGCCGAGCCGGTGTAGGGGGCGATGTACTTGAAGCCCGCGGCCTCCGACGCCGGCGCGGCGACGATGGTCGTGTACTCCATCGCGCCGGCCTCCTCGAGGGCGGCGCGGATGGCGGCGATGGTGGAGCCCTTCTGTCCGACCGCGACGTAGATGCAGCGGACCTGCTGCTGCGGGTCGCCGGTGGCCCAGGCTTCCTTCTGGTTGATGATCGTGTCGGTGACGATCGCGGTCTTGCCGGTCTGCCGGTCACCGATGACCAGCTGGCGCTGGCCGCGGCCGATCGGCGTCATCGCGTCGATGGCCTTGATGCCGGTCTGCAGCGGCTCCTTGACCGACTGCCGCTGCACCACGGTGGGGGCCTGCAGCTCGAGGGCACGCCGCCCGGTGGTGGCGATCGGCCCGGCGCCGTCGATCGGGTTGCCCAGCGGGTCGACGACCCGGCCGAGGTAGCCGTCGCCGACCGCGACCGACAGGACCTCGCCGGTGCGGCGGACCTGCTGACCCTCCTCGATGCCGGAGTAGTCGCCGAGGACGACGACACCGACCTCGCGCACGTCCAGGTTCAGCGCCAGTCCGCGGACGCCGCTCTCGAACTCGAGCAGCTCGTTCGTCATGACCGAGGGCAGGCCCTCGACGCGGGCGATGCCGTCGCCGGCCTCGGTGACGATCCCGACCTCTTCCCGGTTGACGTCCGGGGAGAACTCGGTGACGTAGTTCTGGATGGCACTGCGGATCTCGTCAGCGGAGATCGTCAGCTCGGCCATGGGGTCCGTCCTCTTCCCTGCGGGGTCGTGTCTGTCTGCTGGACTGGGGGCTCGGGAGCCGGGCGGGTCGGCCTCAGCCGACCAGACGCCGGCCGGCGTCCTCGAGACGGTGGGCGACGCTGCCGTCGATGACCTCGTCGCCGACGCGGATCACCAGCCCGCCGAGGATCCTCGGGTCCACGCTGACCTGCAGCGCGATCGAGCGTCCGTAGAGGCGGCTGAGCACGTCGGTCAGCCGGCGCTCCTGCGCCGGGGTCAGCGGAACGGCGCTGGTGACGCGGGCGACCGACTGGCCGCGGCGGCCGGAGGCCGCCTCGGACAGCCGCTCGATCACGTTCTCGGCGTTGCCGGTGTGCCGGATCGTGAGGTGCCGGCGCAGCAGCAGCGCGGTGACCGGGCTGACCCGCCGCGCGAGCAGCTGGTCCAGCAGCGCGTTCTTGCCCGTCGCCGGCGCGGCGCGGTCGCCGAGGATGCGCGAGAGCTCCGGGTCCGCGGCGACGATCCGGCCGAACCGGAACAGCTCGTCCTCCACGCCGTCGAGCTCCCCGCGCACGTCCGCGGCGTCGAGCGCGGCGTCGGTGGCGAGGGCCTCGGTCGCCTCGACGAGATCCAGCGGACGCGACCAGCGCTGCCGGGCCACCGTCTCCACGAGGTCGAGGGTCGCCCCGGACACCTTGCCGCCGAGGACCCGGCCGACCAGGGCCGCGCGGTCGGCGGGCTTGCCCGACGGGTCGGACAGCGCGCGACGCAGCGAGACCTGCTGGTCCAGCAGGTGGGCGACGGCGAACAGCTCCTCGGCGAGGCCGAGCAGCTCGTCTCCGGAGACCGCCCGCGGCTGCCCGGTGACGCGGTCCCGCGCCTTCTCGAGCAGCCCCGACGCGGGCCGGGTGAGCTCCGTCAGGCGCTCGCGCGCCTGCGCGAGCGCCTGCCGGCTGGAGGCATCCATCAGCGGTTGCCCTCCGGGGCGTACACCGAGCTGCCGGAGCGGCCGTCGGGCGAGCTGCCGGCCATGCCGTCGAGCTGGTCGAGGAACCGGTCGACGGTCCCGCTGCGCCGGGCCTGGTCCTCGAGGGACTCCCCGACCACACGGCCGGCCAGGTCGACGGCGAGCTGCCCGATGTGGCCACGCAGGTCGTTGACGACCTGCTGGCGGGAGGCCGCCAGCTGCTCCTCGCCCCGGGCCACGATCCGCGCGGACTCCTGCTGGGCCTGGGCCCGCAGCTCCTCGAGGATCTGCTGGCCCTCGGCGCGGGCCTGGTCGCGGATCTGGGCCGCCTCGGTGCGGGCCTCGGCCAGCTGCGCGCGGTACTGCTCGAGCGCGGCCTTGGCCTCGGCCTGCGCCGCCTCGGCCCGCTCCATGCCGCCCTCGATCGCCTCGCGGCGAGCCCGGAAGACCTGCTCGAAGCGCGGCCACACGAACTTGGCCAGCACGAAGAACGCGATGGCGAAGGTGATCGTCCCGATGATGATCTCCCCCAGCGGGGGGAGCAGCGGGTTCGTCGACTCCGCGGCCAGGACACTCATGCTCGTTCCGTCCCTACGTCAGATGGGATGCGAACCGGCAGCGCCGGACTCACTGACCGAAGATGAAGGGCACGACCAGGCCGATGAGCGCCAGCGCCTCGGAGAGGGCGGCACCGAGGAAGGCGTAGGTGCGGGTCAGGCCGGCGGACTCGGGCTGCCGGGCGGTCGCCTGGATGTAGGCGGCCCAGACGATGCCCACACCGATGCCCGGGCCGATCGCGGCGAGACCGTAACCAACCGAGCCGATGCTGCCGGTCAGCTCTGCGAGGACGTCGAGGTCCATGACGAGGTTTTCCTCCTGTGTCGGTCGCCCGGGATGGTCCCGGGCGGCTGGCTGGGGGTGGTGCGGTCAGTGAGCGGGCTCGACGGCGCCGTTGAGGTAGGTCGCCGTGAGCACGGTGAAGACGTAGGCCTGCAGCACGATCACGAGCAGCTCGAAGAACGTCATGAGCAGCGCCATGACGAACGAGGCCACGCCGAAGATGGGGAAGATGCCGCCCGCCGTGAGCAGGTAGACCGCCCCGAGGGAGAAGACCACCAGCAGCATGTGGCCGGCGAACATGTTGGCGAAGAGCCGGACGGCCAGGGTGAACGGCCGGATGACGAAGACCTGGAGCAGCTCGATCGGCGTGACGAGGATCAGCGCGGCGGCCGGCACACCCGGCGGGATCGCGGCGTCCTTGAAGTAGCGCCCGGCGCCCTGCTCGCGGATGCCGATGTAGTTGTAGAGCACCCAGACGATCACGGCCAGGACGAGCGGGAAGGCGAACTTCGACATCGGCGATATCTGCGCGAACGGGACGATGCTCATGAAGTTGTTCGCGAGGATGAAGAAGAACAGCGACGCCAGGAACGGCGCGAAGGGCAGCCCCTTGGGCCCGATCACGTCACGGGCCATGCCGTCGCGGATGAGCGAGTAGCCGCTCTCCCCGATGTACTGCAGCTTGTCCGGCACGATCGACGCCTTGCGGGCGGCCAGCACCAGGAGCACGAGGATCGCGGCGGTGGCGATCCACAGGATGATCGTGATCCGGGTGATCGAGAAGTCGATGCCCAGGACCGAGAACTCGAAGATCGGGGTCGGGTAGAACTCCGCGATCGTCGGAGACTGGAAGCCGCCGTCACCGCCACCCTCGGCGGCGAGCACGTCGGCGAGCGCGAGGGCGCTGGAGGTCACCGTTGTCCCTTCTGCGTCCTGGGCGGGCTGTTGCGCCCGCCCCGGGTGGAGCCGGTGCGCCCGCCCCCCTCGGCCGGGGGCACGGCGCCGTACTTGACGACCACCAGGTAGATGGCCACCGTGAGGCCGAGGAGAACGCCGATCAGGGCGACGAAGTTCGTGCCCCACCAGCGGTCGAGCAGCAGCCCGGCCCCGCCCCACACGATGATCCCGGAGAGCATCGTCCCGGTGATCCCCCAGCCGATGTCGGCCCCGCTGGGCTGACGGTCGGTGGTCGTTGCAGGTCGGGGTCGAGATCCCCCCTGAGGAGAACGTGCCTCGGCCATCGGTCGGGACACTATCAGCCGCGTGTCGGGGCGCTTTACGGCGGCGGGAGGGTTCGCCCGGACGTGGGTGGCGCGGGCGGCTGGACGTAGTAGAGCCGGCGGGTCCAGACCCATCGCTGCTGGACCACGCTCCACAGCAGAGCGCCGGCGATGACCGCCCAGGCGAGCGTGCGGCGGTCGACCCACCCGTCGGCCGGGAGCGCCTGGAGCACCGCGGCGAGGACGAGGATCTTCACCAGGAACGACCCCAGTGCCGCGGGCAGCGTGAAGGCCTCGCCGTGGCGCCCGGCCCAGGCGATGACCAGGCCGGAGACGGCGAAGAAGAAGGTGACCACGACCGCGCCCACGAGGACCGCCAGGGCGTCGTCCCAACCTCCCAGCAGGCCGGCGACGGGCACCGCCACGGCGGTGAGCCCCGCGGTGACCAGCGCTCCCACGCGGAGGAAGGAGAGGTCCCAGGGGACCTCGGTGTGCGGATCGGCGGTCATCGGACTCCCTGTCCCGCCCCTGCCGCCCGGGGGGACGGCTCGGCGGCCGGGTCGGGTGACCGGCCTGGGGTCGTGGTCGACGTGGCGGCGCGCGAGGCGCGCGCGGTGGGGTGGTCGGCCCGGCTGCGCTCGCGCTGGACGACCAGCTCCGCGGCGCGTGCCTCGCGGGCGGCGCGGCGGGCCCGGGGGCTGAGGACGACGATGACGCCGACGACGAGCAGCACGCCGATGGCCACCAGCAGCTCCGCCGTCCCCCCGGTGATGGAGAGCGCGACCGCGCCGAAGGACAGCAGGGCCGCCCAGAAGTACATGACGAGGACCGCGCGGCGGTGCGAGTGGCCGATGGCCAGCAGCCGGTGGTGCAGGTGCATCTTGTCCGGCGAGAACGGCGACCGCCCGCGGCGGGTGCGCCGGATGACGGCCAGCACGAGGTCGATGAACGGGATGGACAGGACCGCGAACGGAACGAGCAGCGGCAGGGCCAGCGGCAGCAGGCTGGCCGCGGAGTCGAACGACTGCGGGTCCACCCGCCCGGTCGCGCTCACCGCGGCCGCGGACAGCATCAGCCCGACCAGCATCGAGCCGGAGTCGCCCATGAAGATCCGCGCCGGGTTGAAGTTGTGCGGCAGGAAGCCCAGGCAGGCCCCCGCGAGGACGGCGGTGATCAGCGCGGGAGCGCTGGCGACCTCGTCGTAGCCGACCAGGCCGAGGTTGTAGCTGTAGGCGAAGAAGGCCAGCGCCGCGACCGCGGAGACCCCCGCCGCCAGGCCGTCGAGGCCGTCGATGAAGTTCAGCGCGTTGACCGTGAGGACGGTCAGCAGGATGGTCAGCGGGACGCCGATGCTCGGCCCCAGCGACAGGGTGCCGATGTCGGCGACCGGCAGGAAGACGAAGGCCAGCTGCACGCCGAGCAGCACCATGACGCCGGCCGCGGCGATCTGGCCGGTGAGCTTGGTCAGCGCGTCCAGGCCCCACTTGTCGTCGAGCACGCCGAGCGCGCAGATCAGGCCCCCGGCCGCGAGGACGGCCGCCGTCTGCGAGTCCTCGAACGTGCGCTGCAGCGCCGGCAGCCGGGTCGCCACCAGGATCGCCGCGGCGACGCCCAGGTACATCGCCACCCCGCCGCCGCGCGGGGTCGGGATGACGTGCACGTCCCGCTCGCGAGGGGCCGCCATCATGCGCAGCCGGACCGCCGCCGCCCGCACCACGGGCGTGGTCAGGAAGGTGACCAGCGCCGCGGTGAGCAGGACGATGACGTACTCGCGCATGGGCTCAGGCCGGGTCGAGGGAGGCCGCGTCCACAGGCGTCCGATCGGTGTCGGGACTCCAGGACGGCGTGCTCATCGCGGCGGGACTCCCGGATTCGACGACGGTCTGTCGCCCCACGGTATCGCTCCGGACGCCCGCCGACCGGCATCGCGCAGGCGCGGCCGCCCCTCAGTCGGTGAGCTCGGGCACGACCTCGCGCAGTTCCTCGAGCGGGACGGCACCGATCCGCAGCACCCGCGGGGTGGGGCTGGTGCAGTCGACGATCGTGCTCGGCCGGGAGTCCTGCCGCGGCCCGCCGTCGAGGACCACGGCCGCCTGCAGGCCCAGCTGGGCGACTGCGGCGTCCGCGGTGGTGGCGGCGGGCCGGCCGGAACGGTTGGCGCTGGAGACGGCGAGCGGGCCGGTGCGGCGCAGCAGGTCGCGCGCGACGGCGTCGTCCGGCAACCGGACGGCGACGGTCCCCTCGGCGTCCCCGAGGTCCCAGGCGAGCGAGGGTGCGTGCTCGAGCACGAGGGTGAGCCCGCCGGGCCAGAACGACTCGGCCAGCCGCAGGGCGACCTCGGGGGTGCGCAGCACCAGCCCGCCCAGCGTGGACGCCTCGCCGATGAGCACGGGGACCGGCATCGTCCGGCCGCGGTTCTTCGCCGCCAGCAGCGACATGACCGCCTCGGGGCTGAAGGCGTCGGCGGCGACCCCGTAGACGGTGTCGGTGGGCAGCAGGACCAGCCGGCCGTCGCGGATCGCCGCCGCGGCGGCGTCGAGTCCGGCGGCGCGGGCGTCGGGGTCGGAGCAGTCGTAGACGTCGGCCACGAGGCGGGAGTCTGTCATCCCCCCGCGCGGCGGGCCGTGGTGAACCGGGGCCGGCCGGCCAGGTCGGGGTGGTCGGCGACGCCGGTGAAGCCCCCGTGCCCGCGCACCAGCGCCGGCAGCGCGCTCCCCTGCTGGTCGGCGTGCTCGACGCCGAGGTGCCCGCCAGGGCGGAGCAGCCGCGCCGCCGTGCGCAGCAGCCCGCGGACGACGTCGAGCCCGTCGGGGCCGCCCCACAGCGCCAGCGGCGGGTCGTGGTCGGCGACCTCGCGCGGCACCCGGGCGCCGTCGGGCACGTAGGGCGGGTTGGAGACCACCAGGTCGACGGCGCCGTCGAGGCCGGCCAGCAG
The DNA here is from genome assembly GCF_051383655.1 of Geodermatophilus sp. CPCC 205761. Lineage (NCBI taxonomy): Bacteria > Bacillati > Actinomycetota > Actinomycetes > Geodermatophilales > Geodermatophilaceae > Geodermatophilus > Geodermatophilus sp. CPCC 205761. The sequence goes on along the minus strand of NZ_JALPKQ010000011.1, from coordinate 114,887 downwards.
CCGGGGGTCGGTCATGTCCCCGGCGAGGACCTCGACCGGGGTGTCCCCGGCCTGCCGGCGGGCGGCGGCGTTGTGGCGGGTCCACTCGACGGCGCCGGGATCGCGCTCGACGGCGGTCACCCGGGCGCCCGGGTGCTCGTGCGCGAGCGACAGCGCGATGGCCCCCGACCCGGCCCCGAGGTCGACGACGACCGGCTCGGGCAGCCCGGCGAGGCGGGCCAGCGCCCACTCGACGAGCAGTTCGGTCTCCGGGCGCGGGACGAAGACGCCGGGACCGACGGCCAGCTCCAGATGGCGGAACGGAGCGCGGCCGGTGAGGTGCTGCAGCGGCACCCGGCCGGCTCGCTGGTCCAGGAGGTCGGCGAACCGGGTCGCCGCGTCGCCGGGCACCCGGTCGAGGGTCAGCAGCCGGGTGCGGGGCACGCCGAGGACGTGGGCGAGCAGCAGCTCGGCGTCCACCCGCGGGGACTCGACGCCGGCCTCGGCCAGCCGCCGGGCGGCGTCGGTCAGCAGCGCGCGGGCGCTCAGGAGCCGGCCGCCAGCAGCTCGGCGCTGTGCGCGCGGGTCAGCGCGTCGATGACCGGGTCGAGCTCGCCGTCGAGCACGGCGTCGAGGTTGTGCGCCTTGAAGCCCACCCGGTGGTCGGAGATCCGGTTCTCCGGGAAGTTGTACGTGCGCACCCGCTCGCTGCGGTCGACGGTGCGGACCTGGCTGCGCCGCTGGTCGCTGGCCACGGCGGCGGCCTCCTCGCGGGCGGCGGCCAGCAGCCGGGAGCGCAGGATCCGCAACGCGGACTCGCGGTTCTGCAGCTGGCTCTTCTCGTTCTGGCAGCTGACCACGATGCCGGTGGGCAGGTGGGTGATCCGTACGGCGGAGTCGGTCGTGTTGACGCTCTGACCGCCGGGGCCGGACGACCGGAAGACGTCGATGCGCAGGTCGTTCGGGTCGACGGTGACGTCGACCTCCTCGGCCTCCGGCAGGACGAGCACGCCGGCGGCAGAGGTGTGGATGCGCCCCTGGCTCTCGGTGACCGGCACCCGCTGGACCCGGTGCACCCCGCCCTCGAACTTCAGCCGCGACCAGATGCCCTCGTCGGTGCGCGACTTGATCGCCACCGCGACGTCCTTGTACCCGCCCAGGTCGGCGTCGACGGCGTCGATGACCTCGGCCGACCAGCCGCGCCGCTCGGCGTAGCGCAGGTACATGCGCAGCAGGTCGCCGGCGAACAGGGCCGACTCCGCCCCGCCCTCCCCCGCCTTGATCTCGAGGATGACGTCCTTGTCGTCGTCGGGGTCCTTGGGGAGGAGCAGCTCGCGCAACCGGTCCTCGAGCTCGGCGACCCGCTCCTCCAGGCCGGGCACCTCGTCGAGGAAGGAGGAGTCCTCGGTGGCGAGCTCGCGGGCGGCGGCGAGGTCGTCCCGGGCGGCGTCCAGGACCCGCGCGGTCTCCACGAGCGGGGCCAGCTGCGCGTAGCGGCGGCCGAGCCGGCGGGCCCGGGCGGCGTCGGTGTGCACGGCGGGGTCGGCGAGCTCGGTCTCGAGGGCGGCGTGCTCGGCGAGCAGACCGGACAGGCGGTCGGGTGCGGCCTCGGTGGAGCTGCTCAACAGGGGTCACTCCGGGAGGTGGCGGTTTCCGCGGAAACCGACGGGGGTGGGGCTGGACACGACGACGGCGCCCGCCCCACACGAGGTGGGACGGGCGCCGTCGGGGGTGCTACTTGCCTGCGGTCGCGCCGCGCTTGCCGAAGCGCTTCTCGAAGCGGGCGACGCGGCCGCCGGTGTCCAGGATCCGCTGCTTGCCCGTGTAGAAGGGGTGGCAGGCGGAGCACGTCTCGACGGTCAGCTGACCGCCGGGCGCGGTGCTGCGGGTGGTGAAGGTGTTCCCGCAGCCACAGGTCACCGTGGTGGTGTGGTACTCGGGGTGGATTCCGGGCTTCATATCGCCTCTTCTGCAGTCTGTGCCGAACTGGTCAGTCGAACGCCGGCGGCCGGCCGGTCATTCCGGCCGCGCAGCGGGGCTCGGTCGGCCAGTATCCCTGATCCGCGAGCCCCGCCGGAGGGCGGGCACGTGGCCCCGTCGTCAGTCGTTGCCGGGGCCGAGCGTCGTCTTCTGGATCTGCATGAGGAACTCGATGTTGTTCCGCGTCTTCCGGAGCTTGTCCAGCAGCAGCTCGAGGGCCTGCTGGGGCTCCAGGGCGGCGAGCACCCGGCGCAGCTTGATGACGATGGCCAGCTCGTCGGGCGACATGAGGATCTCCTCCTTGCGCGTGCCCGACGCGTTGACGTCCACGGCCGGGAAGACCCGCTTGTCCGCCAGCCGGCGGTCGAGCTTGATCTCCGCGTTACCGGTGCCCTTGAACTCCTCGAAGATGACCGTGTCCATCGTCGAGCCGGTCTCGACCAGCGCCGAGGCGATGATCGTCAGGGAGCCGCCGTTCTCGATGTTGCGGGCCGCACCCAGGAAGCGCTTGGGCGGGTACAGCGCCGTGGAGTCGACACCGCCGGAGAGGATGCGCCCGCTGGCGGGGGCCGCCAGGTTGTAGGCACGGCCCAGGCGCGTGATGGAGTCCAGCAGGACGACGACGTCGTGGCCCATCTCGACCAGGCGCTTGGCCCGCTCGATCGACAGCTCCGCGACCGTGGTGTGGTCCGACGGCGGCCGGTCGAAGGTCGAGGCGATGACCTCGCCCTTCACCGAGCGCTGCATGTCGGTGACCTCCTCGGGCCGCTCGTCGACGAGGACGACCATGAGGTGGCACTCGGGGTTGTTCGTCGTGATCGCGTTGGCGATCGACTGCAGCACCATCGTCTTGCCGGCCTTGGGCGGGCTGACGATCAGCGCGCGCTGCCCCTTGCCGATCGGCATGACCAGGTCGATGACCCGGGTGGTCAGCTGGTGCGGCTCGGTCTCCAGCCGCAGGCGCTCCTGCGGGTAGAGCGGGGTCAGCTTGGTGAACTCCGGACGCTGCCGCGCCTGCTCGGGGTCCAGGCCGTTGACGGTGTCGAGCCGGACCAGGGCGTTGTACTTGTCCTTGCGCTCGCCCTCGCGCGGCTGCCGGACGGCGCCGGTGATGGCGTCACCGCGGCGCAGGCCGTAGCGGCGCACCTGCGACAGCGAGACGTAGACGTCGTTCGGCCCGGTCAGGTACCCGGAGGTGCGGACGAACGCGTAGTTGTCCAGCACGTCGAGGATGCCCGCGACCGGCAGCAGGACGTCGTCCTCGCTGACCGTGGGCTCGTTCGGCTCGAAGCGCTCGCGCCCGTTGGGGCGGCGGTTGCGGTCCCGGTACCGGCGCCCGCGGCGGCCGCGGCCGCCCTCGAAGTCGTCGTCGTCCTCGTCGGGACGGTCGTTGCCCCGGTCGTTCCGGTCGTTCCGGTTGTCGCGGGTGTCGGTGCGGTTGTCCGGCCGGCCGCCGCGCTCGGGGCCGCGGTCGTTGCGGTCCTGGCCACGGTTGCCGTCGCGGTCGGGGCGGTTGCCGTCCCGGTCGGCGCGGTTGCCGCGCTCGGCCCGGTCGCCACCGTCGCGGGTGGGGCGCTCACCGCCGTCGCGGGTGGGGCGCTCGCCGCCGTCGCGCTCCGGGCGGCTGCCGCGCTCGGCGCGGTCACCGCCGTCGCGGTCGGTGCGGCTGCCGTCACGCTCGCCGCGGGTGCGGCCGGTGCGCTCGCCACGGTCACGGCTGCGCTGCGGGCGGTCACCCTCGGCGCGGTCGCCGTCGGTGCGCTCGCCCTCGGTCCTCTCGGGAGCCGGGGCCGGAGCCGCGACCTGCGCGGACTCGGCGGCGGGCGCCTCGAGGCGCGGCTCGGGGGTGGCCGGGGCCGCCGGAGTGACCTCGCCGGCCGGCGCGGTGCTCTCGACCGCCGGCGGCGCCGCGGCGCGGCCTCGGTCGCACCGGTGGCGGGCGCCGTCACCGGGCCGCTGTTCGCGCCGCCGCTGACCGGGGCCTCGAGCGGCTCGGCCGTGGCGGCGACACCGCGGGCGGTGTCGGCACCGCGGGCGGCCGGGATCCCGGCGGTCGGAGCGACATCGGCGGGCGCGTCGCTGGCGCCATCTCCGCCCACCTGGCGGGCGGAGATGGCGGCGACCAGGTCGCCCTTGCGCATCCGGCCGGTGCCGGAGATGCCGAGCTCGGCCGCCAGGCGCTGCAACTCGGGCAGCAGCATGCCGGACAGCCCGCTGCCGCGGCGACGGGTACGGCCCGTCGTCCCAGAAGCGGCAGGTGCCTCGTCGTTCTCAGCGCCCTGCGGCGCGGTGACGAGGTCGGTGGTCTCGCTCACGTACAGGTCCTTCCCTGCGGAGACCTGCGCCTATAAGCGCAGGGGGTGACCCGGTTCCTCCCCGCCCGGCCTGTGTGAGGACAGGGGAGAGAACGGGATCGAGTGGGTGCGAGGCGGAATCTGCGGCGACGGAATCTCTTCGGTCTGCAACGCCCCGCGCGAGGCTCGCCCGAGAGGGCGGCTACGTCGTGAGCCTAAACCGCGCTCACGACCACGACAACACTGGTGGGTACCGGTGTGTTCCCCGTTACCGAGACGATACCTGAACTGCGCCGTTCACGACGCAGGCGCCGCCCGCGTCGACGTCCAGCGGACGCACCTTCCACCCCGCAGGGGTGAGATCGGCCACCTCGCGCAGCGCGGGCAGCTCCTCCCCCGTCGTCCGCCGGGCGAGCACCAGCACGCTCGGCCCAGCGCCGGAGACCACGGCGGCGTGGCCGGCGGCCCGCAGCCGGTCGAGGAGGGCCAGGGTGTCGGGCATGGCCGCGGCGCGCTGCCGCTGGTGCAGCCGGTCCTCGGTGGCGTCGAGCAGCAGCGCCGGCTCGGCGGTCAGCGCGTGCACGAGCAGCGCCGCGCGGGCGGCGTTGAAGGCGGCATCGGCGTGCGGGACCAGCTCCGGCAACAGGCTGCGGGCCACGTGGGTCGACAGCGTCGCCTCGGGCACCAGCACGATCGGCGCGATGGAGGGGTCGACCGGCAGCCGGTCGGCGACCGGGCCGCGGTCGGTCGTCCACGACAGCGTCGCCCCGCCGTACAGGCACGGCGCGACGTTGTCGGGGTGCCCCTCCAGTTCGGTCACCAGGCGCAGGACGGCACTGCGGTCGATCTCGGCGACGTCGGGGCACAGTGCCCAGGCGCCGACGACCCCGGCGACCACGGCCGCGGCCGAGGACCCCATCCCCCGCCCCTGCGGGATGCCGTTCTCCGCGACGACGCGCAGGCCGGACGGCGTCCAGCCCAGCTCGGCGCAGGCCGCGCGGAAGGCGCGCACCACCAGGTGGGACTCGCCCGTGGGCAGCTGGCCGGCCCCGACGCCGGAGACCTCGACGCTCAGGCCCGCGGTCGTGACGGCGAACTCGAGGACGTCGTGGCAAGCCAGGGCCAGGCCGGCGCAGTCGAACGCGGGGCCGAGGTTCGCGCTGGTCGCGGGCACCCGCACCCGCGCGATGCCGGTCACAGCCCGAGCTTCGCGGCGGCCACGCCGGCGTCGACGGGGACGGTCACCGGGGCCGGCGCGCCGGAGATCGCCCACTCCGGGTCCTTGAGGCCGTTGCCGGTCACCGTGCACACCACCCGCTGCCCGGGCTCCAGGCCGCCGGCCTCGGCCACCTGCAGCAGCCCCGCGACCGAGGCGGCCGACGCCGGCTCGACGAAGACCGCCTCGCTGCGGGCCAGCAGGCGGTAGGCGGCCAGGATCGCCCGGTCGGTGACCGCGTCGATCAGCCCCCCGGACTCGTCGCGGGCGGCCAGCGCCTTGGTCCAGGACGCCGGGTTGCCGATGCGGATGGCCGTGGCGATGGTCTGCGGGTGCTCGACGACCTGACCGCTGACGATCGGGGCCGCGCCCGCGGCCTGGAAGCCCCACATCCGCGGCGTGCGTGACGCGGTGCCGTCCGCGGCGTACTCGCGGTAGCCCTGCCAGTACGCGGTGATGTTGCCGGCGTTGCCGACCGGCAGGCAGTGGATGTCGGGGGCGTCGCCGAGCACGTCGACGATCTCGAAGGAGGCGGTCTTCTGCCCCTCGATGCGGAACTGGTTGACGCTGTTGACCAGGCTGACCGGGTAGTCGATCGCCAGCTTGCTGGCCAGCGCCAGGCAGTCGTCGAAGTTGCCGTCGACCTGCAGCAGCTTCGCGCCGTGGACCAGCGCCTGGGCCAGCTTGCCGAGCGCGATCTTCCCCTGCGGCACGAGGACGGCGCAGACCAGGCCGGCGCGGGCGGCGTACGCGGCCGCGCTGGCGCTGGTGTTGCCGGTCGAGGCGCAGATGACCGCCTGCGAGCCCTCCTCGACGGCCTTGGTGATGGCCAACGTCATCCCGCGGTCCTTGAACGACCCGGTCGGGTTGGCGCCCTCGACCTTGAGGTAGACCTCGCAGCCGGTGCGGCGGGACAGCTCGCGGGCGGGCACCAGCGGGGTGGCGCCCTCCTGCAGCGTGATCACCGGCGTGCTCTCGCTGACCGGCAGCCGCGAGCGGTAGGCCTCGATCAGGCCGGGCCAGTACGGCGAGACGGCACCCCGCACAGGCAGGTCGGTCGTCATGAGAGTCCTTCCACACGCATGGTGCTGGTGACGGCGCGGACGGCCGGCATCTCCCGCAGCGCGGCCACCGTCGCCGAGAGCGCGGCGTCCGGGGCGCTGTGGGTCACGATCACCAGCGTGGCGGCCTCGCCGTGCCCGTCCTGGCGCACCGTCGCGATGCTGACGCCGTGCCGCGCGAACTCCTGCGCCACGGTCGCCAGCACGCCGGGCTTGTCCGCGACGTCCAGGCTGACGTGGTAGCGGGTGGGCGTCTCGTCGATCGACCGGACCGGCAGCCCCGCGTAGGTGGTGACCCCGGGGCCCGCCACGCCGGTCACCCGGTTGCGGGCGACGGCGACCAGGTCGCCGAGGACGGCGCTGGCGGTCGGCTCCCCGCCGGCGCCCTGGCCGTAGAACATCAGCTGGCCGGCCGCCTCCGCCTCGACGAACACGGCGTTGAACGCCCCGCCGACGGCGGCCAGCGGGTGCGTCGTCGGGATCATCGCCGGGTGCACGCGGACGGCGACGGAGTCCCCGCCCTCGCCCGGGACCCGCTCGCAGATGGCCAGCAGCTTCACCGTGCAGCCGATCTCCGCCGCCCGGGCCACGTCGGTCGCGGTGACCGCGGAGATGCCCTCGCGGTGGACGTCGGCCGCGGTGACCTCGGTGTGGAAGGCCAGCGAGGCGAGGATGGCGGCCTTGGCGGCGGCGTCGAAGCCGTCGACGTCGGCGGTCGGGTCGGCCTCGGCGTAGCCGAGCTCGGTGGCCTCGGCCAGGGCCTCGGTGAACCCGTGCCCGGTCTCGGCCATGCGGGACAGGATGTAGTTGGTCGTCCCGTTGACGATGCCGACCACCCGGCGCAGCTGGTCGCCGGCCAGCGACTCGCGCAGCGGGCGCAGCAGCGGGATGGCCCCGGCGACCGCGGCCTCGTAGTACAGGTCCACCCCGGCCTTGGCGGCCGCCCGGTGCAGCGCGGTGCCGTCGTCGGCCAGCAGCGCCTTGTTCGCGCTGACCACCGACTTGCCCGCCTCGACGGCGGCCATGAGCAGCGCGCGGGCCGGCTCGATCCCGCCGATCACCTCGACGACGAGGTCGACGTCCGGCCGGGTCACCAGGGCCGCGGCGTCCGTGGTGAGCAGCTCGGCGGGGACGTCGGGGTGCCGGTCGGGACGGCGGACGGCGACCCCGGCGACCTCGACCGGCCGGCCGATGCGCGCGGCGAGGTCGCCGGCCTGCTCCTCGAGCAGCCGCAGCACGGCGCTGCCGACGGTGCCGCAGCCGAGCAGGGCGACCTTCAGTGGGGCGGTGTTCACGAGCGGGCTCCGGCGGGGTGCTCGGGTGCGGGCTGGTCGATCGCCGGCGAGGGTGCGGGCACGTCGGCGAGGACGGCGTCGAGGGCGAACACGTCCGCCAGTGTCTGCCGACGGACGATCTCCGTGGCGACGCCGTCCCGCACGGCGACCACCGGCGGCTTGAGCAGGTAGTTGTAGTTGCTCGCCATCGACCAGCAGTAGGCGCCGGTCGCGGCGACGGCGAGCAGGTCACCGGGCTGGACGTCGGCGGGCAGCCAGAGGTCGCGGACCAGGACGTCGCCGCTCTCGCAGTGCTTGCCCACCACGCGGCACAGCGCGGGCGGGGCGTCGGAGACGCGGTTGGCCAGCACGCAGGTGTAGGCGGCGTCGTAGAGGGCGGTGCGGATGTTGTCGCTCATCCCGCCGTCGACCGACACGTAGTTGCGCACGAGCGGGGTGCCGGGCGCTCCGCTGGCACCGAGCCGGACCGGCTTGATCGTGCCGATCTCGTAGAGCGTGACGGTGCCCGGACCGGCGACGGCCCGGCCGGGCTCGACGGCCAGCCGCGGCACCGGCAGCCCGGCCATCGCGCACTCGGCCTCGACCACGGCGACCAGCCGCCGGGCGACGTCGGCCGGGCTGACCGGGTCGTCGTCGGCGAGGTAGGCGATGCCGAACCCGCCGCCGAGGTTGAGCTCCTCGAGCACCTGGCCGGTGGCCTGCGAGACCTGGCCCATCAGCCCGACCACGCGGTGGGCGGCGGCCTCGAAGCCGGCCGTGTCGAAGATCTGCGAGCCGATGTGGCTGTGCAGGCCGGTCAGCCGCAGCGCCGGCTCGCGGATCACCCGCACCGCGGCGGTCAGCGCGTCGCCGGTGGCCAGCGAGAAGCCGAACTTCTGGTCCTCGTGGGCCGTGGCGATGAACTCGTGGGTGTGCGCCTCGATGCCGACCGTCGCGCGGATGAGCACCGGCACGGGGCTGCCGCCCGCGGCGACCCGCGCCGCGGCCAGGGGCAGCAGCCGCTCGATCTCGTCGAAGGAGTCGAGGACGACGTGCCCGATGCCGGCGTCGACGGCCAGCCGCAGCTCGACCAGCGACTTGTTGTTGCCGTGCAGCGAGATGCGCTCGGCCGGGAAGCCGGCGGCCAGCGCGAGGGCCAGCTCGTTGCCGGAGCAGGCGTCCAGGTGCAGGCCGTCGTCGGCGATCCAGCGGGCCACCTGCCCGCACAGGAACGCCTTGGACGCGTAGTGCACGTCGGCGCCGTCGAACGCGGCGGCGAAGTCGGCGGCGCGGCCGCGGAAGTCGGCCTCGTCGAGCACGAACAGCGGCGTCCCGTGGGCGCGGGCCAGCTCGGTGACCGGCCGGCCTCCGAGGTGCAGCTCCCCGCCGACCCGCGTCGCAGTCCGCGGCCAGACGTGCGGGACGAGCGCGCCGAGGTCGGCCGGGGGCGCGCCGGCCGCCGTCGGCGGGGCGATCGTGCCGTGCAGCGGCCCGGCCGGGTGCGCCCTCACATCCGCTCCGGGGCGCTGACGCCGAGGACGCCGAGGCCGTTGCGCAGCACGACGGCGGTGGCCGCGCACAGCCACAGCCGGGCGGTGGTCAGCGCGGTCGGCTCCTCGTCGCCGCGCGGCAGCACCCGGCAGTTGTCGTAGAACCGGTGGTAGGTGCCGGCCAGCTCCTCCAGGTAGCGGGCCACCCGGTGCGGGGCGCGCAGCTCGGCTGCCGCGGACACCACCCGCGGGAACTCGCCGATCGCCCGCAGCAGGTCGTTCTCCCGGTCGTGGGTCAGCTGCGCCGCGTCGACGTCGCCGGGTCCGCCGAGGGCGAGACCGAGGTCGGCGCCGTTGCGCAGCACCGAGGAGATCCGGGCGTGCGCGTACTGCACGTAGAAGACCGGGTTGTCGTTGGTCCGCCGGCTCCACAGGTCGACGTCGATGTCGATCTGCTGGTCGACCGAGGCGCGTGCCAGCGCGTAGCGGGCGGCGTCGACGCCGATCGCGTCGACCAGGTCCGACAGCAGCACGATCGTGCCGGCGCGCTTGCTCATCCGCACCGGCTCGCCGCCCTGCAGCAGGTTGACCAGCTGGCCGATGAGGATCTCGAGGTGCTCGTCGGGGTCATCACCGGCCGCGGCGACCAGCGCCTTGTACCGGCCGACGTAGCCGGAGTGGTCGGCGCCCAGCATGATCACGACCCGGTCGAAACCGCGGCCGCGCTTGTCCAGGTAGTAGGCGCAGTCCGAGGCGAAGTAGGTCGTCTCGCCGTCGGCCTTGACCAGGACGCGGTCCTTGTCGTCGCCGAAGTCCGTCGTCCGCAGCCAGACCGCACCGCCGGCCTCGTAGACGTGGCCCTGCTCGCGCAGCCGGGCCAGCGCCTTCTCCACCGCGCCCGAGTCGTACAGCGACTTCTCGCTGAACCAGACGTCGAAGGCGGCGCCGAAGTCCTCCATCGACCGGCGGATCTCCTCGAGCATCAGCGCGACGCCGCGGTCCCGGAAGACGGCCAGCTGCTCGGCGTCGTCCCGGCCGGTCACGTCGGGCTCGAGCGCGACGACCTGCGAGGCGATGTCGGCGATGTAGGTGCCCCCGTAGCCGTCCTCCGGCACCGGCCGGCCGTTCGCGGCGGCCGCCAGGCTCCGGGCGAAGCGGTCGATCTGCGCGCCGGCGTCGTTGATGTAGTACTCGCGGGTCACCTCGGCGCCGCTGGCCTCCAGCAGCCGGCCGATCGCGTCGCCGACCGCCGCCCACCGGCTGCCGCCGATGTGCACGGGGCCGGTCGGGTTGGCCGAGACGAACTCCAGGTTCAGCCGCTGGCCGGCGAGGGCGCCGGTGCGGCCGTACGCCTCGCCCGCGGTCACCGCCTCGACCGCGATCCGGCCGAGCGCGCCCTCGGCGAGGGTGATGTTGAGGAAGCCGGGGCCGGCGATGTCGACCGCGGCGATCCCCGCGTGGGCCCGCAGCTCGGCGGCCAACACCTCGGCGACCGCGCGCGGCGGCCGGCCGGCGGGCTTGGCCAGCCGGAGGGCGACGTTGGTGGCGTAGTCGCCGTGCTCGGGGTTCTTGGGACGCTCGACGAGGACGTCCGCGGGCACGTCGACGGGCAGCTCGCCGCGGTCGACGGCGGCGGCCACGGCGGTCCGGACGACGTCGCGCAACTGCTCCGGTGTCACCGCGTGATCGTACGCAGCGCGGTGCGCATGCCCGGTCCCCCGCCCCCGACGCGGCACGCCGCTGCCAGGGCCCTGCCAGGCAGCCGCCCTAGACTGGCCCCCCGGGGAGGGCAGCGGGCCCGTCCCCGGACCAGCGCGTGCGTGGGCTCCCGGGCCCCCACCAGGCGCGGCGCGGTCCCGCGAGCATCTGGTGCACGAGGAGACAGTCCGTGGCCAAGGACGGTAAGCCCCAGGACGGCCGCGCGCGCGGCGGGTCCGGCAAGCCGGGCGGCCGACCGGCCGCCGGCACCAAGGGGCGCACCCGCCCGCCGGTGACCAACGTCGTCAGCCAGCAGCGCCCCTGGGGCCTCATCGCCGGAGCGGTCGCCGTGGTGGTGTTCGCCGCCGCCGTCATCACCTACGCGGTGGTGCAGGTGAACCAGGCGGAGGAGGGCCGGATCGACTCGGTCGACGAGATCGCCGGGGTCGCGACCTTCGAGTACGCCGCGGGCCAGGAGCACGTGACCACCCCCGTCCAGTACGAGCAGTCGCCGCCGGTGGGGGGGCCGCACGACGGCGAGTGGGCCGACTGCACCGGCACCGTCTACGACGTCGACATCCGGCACGAGAACGCCGTCCACAGCCTCGAGCACGGCGCCGTCTGGATCACCTACGACCCGGACGCGCTCTCCGAGGACGAGATCGCCACGCTGGCCGAGCTGGCCGACGAGTCCGGCCGGATGCTGTCCCCCTACGCGGGCCAGGACTCCCCCGTCAGCATCCAGTCCTGGAACCACCAGCTGAAGGTGGACTCCGTCGAGGACGTGCGGCTGACGCAGTTCGCCGACTTCCTGACCTACAACCAGGAGTTCTTCCCGGAGCCCGGGGCCAGCTGCGAGAACCCGCAGTTCATCAGCGCCCCGCTCACCGTCGACGACGTCAGCCGCGGCAGCGCGTCGATGACGACCGACGCCCCGACCACGCCGGAGGCCGGGGCCGAGACCGGCGCCCCGTGACCCCCGCCGGGGGCCCCGGACGCGGGCTGCGGACGGCCCTGCTCGCGGTCATCGCCGTCGGGCTGGTGCTGCTCGGCGGCGGCCTCGCCGTGGCCCTCGGCATCGGCCGGGGCGACCCGGTGCCCGGCGCCGACTCGGTGGACGCCGGGTTCGCCCGGGACATGTCGCGCCACCACCTGCAGGGCGTGGAGATGGCCAACCTCGCCCTCGACCTCAGCGCCGACCCCGAGGTGCGCCGGCTGGCCTTCGACATCTCCGCGACCCAGACGAACCAGACCGGCCGGATGCAGGGCTGGCTGTCGTTGTGGGGGCTGCCCCCGACCGGCGGCGAGACGATGGCCTGGATGGCTCCCGCGACCGGGCACACCGGCCACGGGACGGCCGGCGAGCTCATGCCCGGGATGGCGACCGACGAGGAGCTGGCCCAGCTGCGCTCTCTGACCGGCACGGAGTTCGACGTCCAGTTCCTGCGGCTGATGATCCGGCACCACCAGGGCGGCCGGGAGATGGCCGAGTACGCCGCCGAGCACGCCACCCAACCTGCGGTGGCGACGCTGGCGGGCACGATCGCCGAGACGCAGGCCGCCGAGGTGACGACGATGGAGCGGATGCTGACCGCCCGCGGAGGAACGCCCCTGCCCGCGCCGTGACGGCCGCCGTCAGGGCTGCCGCGCGGGGCTGGTAGGTTTCTCCCTGCCCCACCGCAGAGCCCCCGTAGCTCAGGGGATAGAGCACCGCCCTCCGGAGGCGGGTGCGCAGGTTCGAATCCTGCCGGGGGCACCCTTCAGTCCAGCACCGCGATGGCCTCCACCTCGATCAGCAGGTCCGGCTCGGCCAGCGCCGCCACCCCGACGAGCGTCGTGGGCCGCCGCGGGTCGACGCCCAGCCGCTGCGCGGCCCGCCCGGCGCCGGCGCCGAGGTCGGCCATCTTCTCCGGCGACCAGTCGACGACGTAGATCGTCAGCTTGGCGACGTCGGAGTACTCCGCCCCCACCCCGCGCAGCGCGGTGACGACGTTGATCAGCGCCTGCTCGGTCTGCGCCGCGAGGTCACCGGCACCCACCGGGCGCCCGTCGGCGTCCCGGGCCACCTGACCGGACAGGTAGACGGTGCGCGTGCCGGTGGCGACGCCCACCTGCGCGTACTGCTCGGACCTCGGCAGACCTTCGGGATCGACGATGTCGACGGGCACGGGGGTCTCCTCGCGGTGGTCGGGTGGAGCGGGTGCGAGGAGGACAGCACGGGCCACCGACAGGAACGGCCGCCGCCCCGCGGGTCTCGTCTCCGCACCCCGGTCGGCGTAGCGTCCCCCGCGTTGTGAACTGGGTCACGTTCGAGGTGTTCGACGGCGCCACGGCGGCCGCCGGGTGGGCGCGCGGGTGGCACGACCGGCTCGTCGAGGCGGCGCTGGCCGGCGGCGCCGCCTTCTGGGACGAGCACGAGCACCGGTGGGGTGTCGTGCTCGAGTTCGCCTTCCCCGAGGAGCGGCAGCGGGACGCCTTCCGGCAGTCCCCCGTCGTCGGCGCCGCGCTGGACGCCGCGCCCGACCCGGTGAACGGCGTCCTCGTGTACCCGCACCGCGGCGGGGGCACCGGCGACCGGGTGCCCCGCCGGCCGGGCCCGCTGGTCAGCGGCGGTGCCGCGGCGCTCCCGGAACCGGATCCCGACGCCGACCGGGTCGTCGCCTGCACCTGCCGGGTGGAGGAGTGCGCCGGCTGACCCGGCGTCAGGCCGGCAGGGGGCGTCCCACGACCGAGGACACCACCAGCTCGGGGACCGGGACCGCCGGGTCTCCGGGATCCGCGCGGCCGGGGAAGTCGAAGACGCCCAGCATCAGCTGCACCGGGTAGTCGGGCGCCTGGCCGACCCGGCGGACGACGTCGCCGTCGACGCTGAACACCAGCGACCCGGGCGCCCAGTCGACGGCGTAGGTGTGGAACCGCGCAACGTCGACGGGCAGCCGCTCGGCGCCGAAGTCCTCGGTCAGCCGCGGGTCCCGGAACCGGTGCAGGCCGGTCCCGACCGCCGCGGTCCCGTCGCGGACGGTGTCCCCGAAGACCTCGGCCACGCAGATCTCCCCCGAGTGCTCCGGCCGGTCCTCGATGCCGGAGAGCCAGAACGCGACCATGGACCGGCCCGTGATCCGCGCCCGCATCCGCACCTCGAGGTGCCCGTACCGCGGGGTGTAGCCCCAGAACGGAGCGTGCTCCTCCCGCACCACGAGGCCCTCGGCGAACGGCTGCTGACCCACGCTGCTGCCGGTCTGCAGGCAGGACACCCGCAGCGGCTCCTCGTGCAGGTCCGGGCACCAGAGCGGCTGGTCGGCGGGGATGGTCAGGTGCAGCTCCCCGTCGGCCACCCGCCACGTCGCCGCGGACGCCGCCCGCGAGCTCCAGTGCGGCAGGTAGTGGGGGAACCACACGTCGGTGTCGAGCGACTCCCCCGGGAAGCGCTCGTCCAGCTCCTCGCGCACGGCCGGCAGCGTAGGGCCGGCCGCCGACGCCGTCAGCTGGTCAGCAGCCCGCCCTCGACCGGCAGCGTCGTGCCGGTGACGTAGCCCCCGGCGTCGCTGACCAGGAACACCAGCGCCGCGGCCAGCTCGCGGGGGTCGCCCTTGCGCCCGACGAGCACCCGGGACAACTGCGACTCGATGTACCCCTCCGGGTACTGGTCGGTCATCTCCGACTCGAAGAACCCGGGCGCGAGCGCGTTGACCCGGATGCCCTTGCGGCCGGTCCACTGCTGCGCCAGGTCGCGGGTCAGCCCGATCAGGCCGGCCTTGCTCGCCGCGTACGCCGCCTGCGGCAGCCCCGCCGTCGTCAGCCCGAGGATGCTCGAGACGTTGACGATGGAGCTGCCCGGCTGCATGACCCGCCCGCAGGCCTGGGCCATCCAGTAGCAGCCGTTGAGGTTGACGTCGATGACGTCGCGGAACTGCTCGGGGGTCTCCCGGGTGGCCGGGACGGCGGTGCCGACCCCGGCGTTGTTGACCAGCACGTCGACCTTGCCGAACTCGGCCATCGCGGCGTCGACCAGGCCCTGGCAGTCCTCGGGCCGGGCGACGTCGGTGCGCACCGGGATCGCCCGCCGGCCCGCGGCCTCGACCGCCTCCCGGGTGCCGGCCAGCCGGTCCTCGCGACGGGCACCGAGTGCGACGTCGCAGCCGGCCTCGGCGAGCGCCTGGGCGAAGACCGCGCCCAGGCCGGAGGAGGCCCCCGTCACGATCGCCACCCGGCCGTCGAGCCGGAACATGTCGAGGATGCCTGCCACTGTCGCTCCCGTCGTCGGTGTCGGTGCCCGCGAGCCTGTCGCCCGCGAGGCCCGGCCGCCACCGCGACCCCAAGTGAGGGGTGGACCACCCCGCGGCCGGGTAGGGGTCGGCTCCCAGCCCCCAGCAGAGGTGGCAGCCCCATGACGAACCTGGCCCAGCACCTGGTGGACACCGCGGCGGCGCACGGCGACCGCCCGGCACTGCGGATGGACGACGCCGTCCTCACCTACGACCGGTTCCGGGAGGACGCGACGCGGGTCGCCGCCGGGCTGCGGGCCCGCGGGGTGCAGCCCGGCGACCGGGTGGGGATGGTGCTGCCCAACGTCGTGAGCTTCCCGGTCGTCTTCTACGGCGCCCTCATGGCCGGTGCCGCCGTCGTCCCGATGAACCCGCTGCTCAAGGCGCGCGAGGTCGAGTACTACCTGCGCGACTCCGGCGCCCGGATCGTGGTCGCGCTCGACTCGGTGGCCGAGGCGGCCACCGAGGCCGCCGGCGCGGTCGGTGTGGACGCGGTGGCCGTGGGGCCGACCGGGACCGGGGACGCGCTGACCGGCACCCCCGACGGCGACGTCGTGGACCGCGCCGACGGGGACGCCGCGGTGATCCTCTACACCTCGGGGACCACCGGCCCGCCCAAGGGCGCCGAGCTCACCCACGCCAACCTGCGCGGCAACGCCCGGACGACGCAGGAGACGCTGCTCGAGGGCTCCCCGGACGACGTGATCATGGGCTGCCTGCCGCTGTTCCACGTCTTCGGCCTGACCTGCGCCCTCAACGCCGGCGTCCTCGCGGGGTCGTGCCTGACCCTGCTGCCGCGGTTCGACGGTGCCAAGGCGCTGTCGATCGTCGAGCGGGACCGGGTGACCGTCTTCGAGGGGGTGCCGACGATGTTCTCGGCGATGCTGCACTCCCCCGACCGCGACCGGTACGACGTCTCCAGCCTGCGGCTGTGCGTCTCGGGCGGGTCGGCGATGCCGGTGGAGGTGATGCGCGGCTTCGAGGAGGCGTTCAGCTGCATCGTCCTGGAGGGCTACGGCCTGTCGGAGACCTCGCCGGTCGCCTCGTTCAACCACCCGCACGCGGAGCGGAAGCCCGGCACGATCGGCACGCCGATCCGCGGCGTGGAGATGCGCCTGGTCGACGACGAGGGCCGCGACGTCCGCGAGGGCGACGTCGGCGAGATCGCGATCCGCGGCGAGAACGTCATGAAGGGGTACTGGAACCGCCCCGAGGAGACGGCGAAGGCCATCCCGGACGGCTGGTTCCGCACCGGCGACCTCGCCCGCCGGGACGCCGACGGCTACTACGCGATCGTCGACCGGAAGAAGGAGATGATCATCCGCGGGGGCTACAACGTGTACCCGCGGGAGATCGAGGAGGCGCTCTACGAGCACCCGGCGGTCGCCGAGGCCGCCTGCATCGGCGTCCCACACGCGGAACTGGGTGAGGAGGTCGCCGCCGCCGTCGCGCTCAAGCCCGGCACACAGGCCGACCCGGCCGAGCTGCAGGCCTGGGTGAGGGAGCGGGTCGCCGCCTACAAGTACCCGCGGCACGTCTGGCTGGTCGACAGCCTCCCCAAGGGGCCCACCGGCAAGATCCTGCGCCGCGCCGTCGAGGTCCCCACGGAGGTCGGTCAGTGACGCAGCAGTTGGACACCAGCCACCTGGGCGAGGCCCTCGGCACCGACTTCTTCTCGGTGCGCGACCAGTTCACCGAGGAACAGTGGGAGAAGTTCCTCGCCGTGCGGCGCTTCGTGGACAGCGAGGTGCTGCCGGTCGCCGGCGACTACTGGGAGCGCGCGGAGGTGCCGTGGCCGCTGATCCGCCGGCTGCCCGAGCTGGGCATCGTCGGCGGCAGCATCACCGGCCACGGCGCTGCGGGGATGAGCCCCATGGCCGCGGGCCTGGTGCAGATGGAGCTGCACCGCGGCGACGGCAGCCTGGGCACCTTCCTCGGCGTGCACGCCGGGCTGGCGATGCAGTCGATCGAGATGTGCGGCTCGGCGGAGCAGAAGGACCGCTGGCTGCCGCAGATGTCGACGCTGGACAAGCTCGGCGCGTTCGCGCTCACCGAGCCGCACCACGGGTCGGACTCCGTCGCGCTGGAGACCACCGCCCGCCGGGAGGGCGACACCTGGGTGCTGGACGGCTCGAAGCGCTGGATCGGCAACGGGTCGCTGGCCGACCTGGTGGTCGTGTGGGCGCGGGACGTCGCCGACGGACAGGTCAAGGGCTTCGTCGTCCAGACGCCGGCCGAGGGGTACGAGGCGACGGTCATCACCGGGAAGATGTCGCTGCGCGCGGTCTGGCAGGCCGAGATCGAGCTGAGCGGCGTCCGGGTGCCCGAGGCCGACCGGCTGCAGGAGGCGCACAGTTTCGCCGACACCGGCCGGGTGCTGGCCACCACCCGCGGCGCCTGTGCGTGGATGGCCCTGGGGCACGCCACCGCCGGCTACGAGACGGCGCTTGCCTACACACGCGAGCGCAAGCAGTTCGGCAAGCCGCTGGTCAGCTTCCAGATCGTGCAGGAGCGGCTGGTGCGGATGCTCGCCGCGCTCACCGGGATGCAGCTGTACTGCATGCAGATCGGCCGGCTGGCCGAGGCCGGCCGGCTCTCCCCGACCGTCGCGGGGCTGGCCAAGATGCACAACACGCGGACCGCCCGCGAGATCCTCGCCGAGGCCCGCGACCTGCTCGGCGGCAACGGGATCCTGCTGCAGAACCACGTCATCCGGCACATGGCCGACATCGAGGCGATCCACACCTTCGAGGGCACCGAGACGGTGCAGACGCTCATCGTCGGCCGCGACATCACCGGGGTCAGCGCCTTCACCTGAGCCCGCACCCGCCGACCCGAGGAGGAACCGTGGCCGACGCACGCCCGCCGCTGTGGCGGCAGGCCTTCGACGCCGCCGAGCGCCGGGTGACCCCGCGCGCCGAGGAGTTCGTCCGCACCGACACCTTCTCGATCGGCGCCGCGCTGCTGCGCCGGGCCACCACGCTGGCCCGCGACTCCGCGCGGGACGTGACCACCCGCGCGTGGCACCTGCTGAACCTGCCCGCCGGCACCGACGTCAGCCGGCTGCGGGCCCAGGTGGGGGCGCTCGACCGGGAGATCCGGCGGCTGACCCTGCAACTCGAGGCGGAGCGACGACGCACGACCGAGGAGAGCCATGCCGACAGCGCCTCGTCCGCAGACGATCCTCGACCGCGTCCGTCGCGACGTCGAACGCAACGCCCTGCGCGCCCGTAACGGGCTGAAGCTGGTCAGCGGGGTCGACCGGCCCGGGGTCGGGCTGACCCCGAAGGACGTCGTCTGGCAGCGCGGCCGCACCCAGCTGTGGCACTACCGCAACGACGACGTGCGGCACAGCCCGCCGCTGCTGATCGTGTTCAGCCTGGTCAGCCGCAGCTACGTCCTGGACCTCACGCCGGGCAACAGCTTCGTCGAGCAGCTCCTGGGCGCGGGGTTCGACGTCTACCTGCTCGACTGGGGGGAACCGGACGAGCGGGACGCGGCCAACACCCTCGAGGACTACGTCGACGACTACATCCCGGCCGCGGTGCATCGGGTGCTGGAGCTCTCCGGCGCCGGCGAGGTCAACCTGTTCGGCTACTGCTTCGGCGGGAACCTCACCCTGCTGTACGCCGCGCACCACCCCGACGCCCCGCTGCGCAGCCTCACCGTGCTCGCCACGCCGGTCGACTTCCGGCACATGGGCCCGCTGGCCGACCTGTTCCGGGTGGGCGGCCTGGAGGTCGCCGCGGTGCTCGACGCGAACGGCAACGTGCCGCCGCGGGTCGTCGTCCAGGGCTTCCGCGCGCTGACCCCGACCTCCGAGGTCACCCGCTACGTGACCCTGTGGGAGCGGCTCTGGAACGACGAGTACGTCTCCGCCTACCAGGCCATGACCGGCTGGTCGGACGACCACGTGCCCTTCCCCGGGGCGGCGGCGGAGGAGACGGTGCGGATGCTGGTGCGGGACAACGGGATGGTCACCGACCGGCTGGCGGTGAGCGGGGACCGGATCCACCTGGCCGACATCCGCGTGCCGTTCCTCACCGTCCGAGCCGACCGCGACCACATCGTCCCGCCCGAGGCGACCGCGCCGCTGATCGACCTGGTCGGCTCGCCGGACAAGCACGAGCTGCGGCTGTCGGCCGGGCACATGGGCCTGGTGGTCGGGCGGACGGCGGCCCGCACGACGGTGCCGCAGATCATCGACTTCCTCCGGCGGCGCAGCGAACCGCTGGACGCGACCGCCGAGGAGGCCGCCCGGTGAGCGACGTCGTCGAGGTGACCGACGCGCACTGCGACGCGCTGCTGCGCTTCTTCGCCGACCTCCCCGAGGGCGACCGCACCTTCATCCGCGAGGACGTCACCGACCCCGACGTGGTGCGGGGGTGGACGGCCGGCGCCCCCGGCGTCCGGCGGTGGGTGGCCCTGGACGGCGACGGGCGGGTCACCGGGTACGTCGCGGTGCTGCGGCTGCCCGGCTGGTCGGACCACGTCGGCGAGCTCCGGCTGGTCGTGGCGCCCGGCGCGCGCGGCAGCGGCCAGGGCCGCGAGCTGGCCCGGCACGCGATGGTGCAGGGCCTCGAGGAGGGGCTGACCAAGCTGGTGGTCGAGGTGGTCGCCGAGCAGGGCGCGGCGCTCGCGCTCTTCACCGACCTGGGCTTCACCGGCGAGGCGCTGCTGGTCGACCACATCCGCGACCGCGACGGGGAGCTGCGGGACCTGCTGGTGCTGGCGCACCACGTCCGCGACACCTGGGCCGGGATGAGCGCGGTCGGCCTCGCCGACGCGCTCGGCGACGGCTGAGCCGGCAACCGGCGCGGAGCGCCCACCCCGGAACGTCCCGGCACCGTCGCCTCGGTGTCATCGCCCGGCCATCTCCGCCGGTCACGCTCGGTCCCCACGGGCCCACCCGGGCCCGGGTGACCCTGGAGGTCCCGGTGTCCCGACCGTCCGTGCCCCCGCCCCCCGCCTCCGCCCGCTGGCTGCGCACCGGCGCCCTCGTCGCCACCGAGCGGCTGCGCCCCGCCGTCGGCAGTTCCCGGCGCCGGGCGGTGTGCGGCGCCTCCCGGGTGCTCACCGGCCTGGGGGTCCGGGTGGCGGTTCGCGCACCGTCGGCGCCGTGGCCCCGCGCCGGCCGCGACCCGGGACTGCTGCTGGTCGCCAACGCCGTCTCCGCGCTGGACCCGCTGGTCCTGCAGACGGCGCTGCCCGGGGTCCTGGTCGCGGGACACCGCGACCGGATCGCCGGGGTGCCCGTGCCCGCCGTCGCCCCGGTCTCCGCCCGCGTCGCGACCGCGCTGCGCCGCGGGACGCCGGTCGTCGTCCGCCCCGAGGAGCAGCCGACCGGGGCCGCCGCGCTCGGCCGCTTCTCCCCCGCGCTGTTCGCCGCGGCGGCGGAGACCGGCGCCCCCGTCTGCCCGGTGGCGCTGCGCTACCGCGGCGCGGGCGACCCGCCGGCGACCCGCTCGACGGTCGCCACCCTCCGCTGGCTGGGCGCCGCCGCGGGCGTGGTCGTGGAGGTGCACCTGCTGCCGGCGCTCTCCTCGGCCGCCGCGACGGCCGAGGAGCTCGCGACGCTGGCCGAGTACGCGGTGGCCGCCGTCCTCGAGGCGCCGTCGCCCGCCCCGGCGACCGGCCTCGCTGGAGGGGCCCGCCGCGAGCCGGCGAGAGGTCCCGCTACCCGGTGACCCGGCCGCCGTCGACGGCGAGCCGGCGGGTGGTCTCCACCGCGGCCAGCATCCGGCGGTCGTGCGTGACCAGCAGCAGCGTGCCGCGGTAGCCGGCCAGCGCCTGCTCCAGCTGCTCGATGGCCGGCAGGTCCAGGTGGTTGGTGGGCTCGTCGAGCACCAGCACGTTGACGCCGCGCGCCTGCAGCAGGGCCAGCCCCGCGCGGGTGCGCTCCCCCGGCGAGAGCGTGTCGGCGGGCCGGAGCACGTGCTCGGCGGTCAGCCCGAACTTGGCCAGCAGGGTGCGCACCTCCGCGGTCGGCCGGTCGGGCACCTCCGCCGAGAACGCGGCCAGCAGCCCCTCCGACCCCAGGAACGCCCGGCGCGCCTGGTCCACCTCGCCGATCCGCACCGCCGGCCCCAGCGAGTGCCGCCCCGCGTCGAGCGGCACCCGCCCGAGGAGGGCGGCCAGCAGGGTGGACTTGCCGGCGCCGTTGGGCCCGGTGATCGCCACCCGGTCGCCCCAGTCGACCTGCAGGTCGACCGGCCCGAGCGTGAAGCCGCCGCGCCGGACGACGGCGCCGGACAGGGTGGCGACCACCGCACCGGCGCGCGGCGCCGCGGCGATCTCCATCCGCAGCTCCCACTCCTTGCGCGGTTCCTCCACCTCCTCGAGCCGCTCGATCCGCCGCTCGGTCTGCCGGGCCTTGGCCGCCTGCTTCTCCGAGGTCTGCCGCTGGAAGTTCTTGACGTGCTTGTCCGGGTCCTTCTGCTTGCGGACGGCGTTGCGCAGCCCCTTGTCCATCCAGGAGCGCTGCGTCCGGGCCCGCGCCTCGAGCCCCGATCGGGTGTCGGCGTACTCCTCGTACTCCTCGCGGGCGTGCCGGCGGGCGACCTCCCGCTCGACGAGGTAGGCCTCGTAGCCGCCATCGTGCACCCGCACCAGCTGCTGGGCGAGGTCCAGCTCGACCACCCGGGTCACCGTGCGGGCGAGGAACTCGCGGTCGTGGCTGACCACGACGATCCCGCCGCGGGCGTCGGTGACGAACCGCTCCAGCTGCTCCAGGCCGGCCAGGTCGAGGTCGTTGGTCGGCTCGTCGAGCAGCAGGACGTCGTAGCGCGACAGCAGCAGCGCCGCCAGCCCGACCCGGGCGGCCTGCCCGCCGGAGAGCCCGGTCATGGCGGCGTCGAGCGCGACGCCGGGTGCCACCTCGGCCACCACCTGCTCCGCGCGCTCGTCCAGGTCGGCGCCGCCGAGCGCCAGCCAGTGCTCGAGGGCGTCGCCGTAGGCGTCGCCGGCCCCGTCGAGCCCGGCGGTGAGCGCGGACGTGGCCGCGTCCAGTGCGGCGTGGGCCGCGGTCACCCCGGTGCGGCGGGCCAGGGCGTCGCGCACCGACTCCCCGGGGCGCCGCTCGTGCTCCTGCGGCAGGTACCCGAGAGTTGCCGTCGGCGGGCTGACCGTCACCTCCCCGGACTCGGCCGGCAGCTCGCCGGCCAGCGTGCGCAGGAGGGTGGACTTCCCCGCGCCGTTCACCCCGACCAGCCCGACGACGTCACCGGGCGCGACGACGAGGTCGAGGTCGGAGAACAGGACGCGGGCGCCGTGGCCGGCGGCCAGCCCGCGGGCGACGAGGGTGGCGGGCACGGGTTCAGCCTCTCACCGGCCCCTGTCAGGGCTGCTCGCCGTCCTCCGGGGCGGCGAGGACCTCGTCGGCCATCTCGTCGAGCATGCCCTCCAGGGCGTTGTCCTCCCCGCCGGGAGGACGGCGGCGGACCAGCCACGGCTGCAGCTGGTCGTACCCGCGGACGGAGACCCGGTTCAGCGGGCGGACCCGGTACCGCGGCAGGCCGCGCAGGTGCCGGGCCAGCTCGCGGTCGACCAGCAGGGCCGACGGCCGGGCGATCGAGGTCAGCCGGCTGGCCAGGTTGACCACCGGGGAGTAGACGTCGCCGAGGTGGGTCAGCACCGTGCCGTGCGCGGCACCCACCCGCAGCGGCGGGCGGTCGGCGGCCTGCCACGCCTCGGGGAGCTCCAGCCCGATCTCGACGGCGTCGATGGGTGAGACGGCGGTGTAGAGGACGCCGTCCCCCACGGTCTTCACCACCCGGCCGTGGTGGCGGGCGATCACCTCGCTGGCGGTGCTCTCGAAGTCCTCGACCATCTCGCCGAGCTCCCGCCCGCCCATGCCGCGGCTGCGGGTGGTGTAGCCGACGAGGTCCGCGAAGCCGACGGCGAGCTCGCGCCGGTCGCCGGGTCCGGCCGAGGCCAGCAGCCGGTCGGCGTTGGCGGCCAGGTGACGCCGCCACACGTAGTCCTGCACCTCGCGCAGCAGCGGGAAGAGCCGCTGCGCGGTCCGCACCGCCTCCGCGGGGTCGATCGCCTGCTCGCCGCCGGCGTCCCGGGTCAGCAGGTCGGCGAGCATGTCGGTCTGCCAGTCGGCCAGCCGGGACAGCGACTGGCCCATGGCCCGGGCGATCGACGCCTCGGTCTCGGGGTCGACGAAGCCGGAGTCGATCAGCGCCGAGAGCGTGCCCAGCGCCCGCACGTCGGTGTCGGTGAAGAGCGCCTCGTCGTCGGCGGCGTCGGGGAAGCCGAGCGCCCGCCACAGCCGCTGCGTCCGCTCCGGCGGCATGCCGGCCAGCTCGGCGACCTGCAGCCGGGTGTAGCAGCCCGGGCCGTCGAGGAGCAGCCGCTCGAGCGCCTCCCGGGCGTCGGGTGCACCCGCGGCGGCGTCCTCGGCTCCGGTGCCCGGCAGGGGGTCAGCCCGTGGTGTGGACGACCAGCACGTCGACCGTGGACCGGCGGGTCACGTCGGAGGGCACCGACCCGAGCAACCGGCCCTTGATGCTGTTGAGCCCGCGGTTGCCCACCACGAGGAGGTCGGCCTGCTCGCGGGCGCACACGTCGAGCAGCGTCTCGACCGGCGCGCCGACGACGGCGATCGGGTAGACGTCGGTGGCGCCGGCCTCCCGCGCACGCTCGGCCGCGGTCTGCACCGTGGACTCGGCCGGGCCCGAGCCGATGACCTGGTAGGCGTCGTCACCGAAGACCTCGCGCGCCTCCTGGAGCTCGCGCTCGTCGACCCGCGGGGGCTGGTAGGCGCAGACGAGGACCAGCCGCGCGCCACAGGCCCCGGCCAGCGCGCCGGCGCGGCGCACCGCCCGCAGGGATGACTCCGACCCGTCGGTCCCGACGACCACCGTGCGATACGCGCTCACGGCTCGGGAACCTACCGGCAGGGCCTCCGCTGTGCGCGCGATCACCCTCGGCCGCCACGCCCGCCGGGACTCCCGGACCGTCGTCCGGGTGCGCTTGGATGGAGCCGTCGTCAGGCCCCCGCCGACCCCAGGAGAGCGCCATCCGCCCCGGCAGCACCGCACCCCGAGACCCCGTGCGGGTCGAGGTCCGCGGCCTCACCAAGACCTTCGGCGCCGTGCGCGCCGTCGACGACCTGACCTTCACCGTCGAACCCGGGTCGGTCACCGGCTTCCTCGGGCCCAACGGGGCCGGGAAGACCACGACCATGCGCATGCTGCTGGGCCTGGAGCAGCCGGACTCGGGCACCGCGACGTTCAACGGCGCCCCGTACACGGCCCTGCCCGCGCCGGTCCGCACCGTGGGCGCCGTCCTCGAGACGGCGTTCCACCCGGCCCGTTCCGGCCGCAACCACCTGCGCGTGTACTGCCGCGCGGCGGGGCTGCCGCTCTCCCGCGCGGAGGACGTCCTCGTGCAGGTCGGGCTGGCCGACGCCGGCGGACGCCGCGCGGGCGGCTACTCCCTCGGCATGCGGCAGCGTCTCGCGCTGGCGACGGCGCTGCTGGGCGACCCGGCGGTGCTCGTCCTCGACGAGCCGGCCAACGGCCTGGACCCCGAGGGCATCCAGTGGCTGCGTGGGTTCATCCGCCACCTGGCCCACGAGCAGGGCCGCACCGTGCTGGTCTCCAGCCACCTGCTCTCGGAGATGGAGCACACCGCCGACCGCGTGGTCATCGTCGGCGCCGGCCGGCTGGTCCGCGAGGGCTCGATCGCCGAGCTGCACGCCGGCGCCCAGGGCCCCGGGACCGTGCTCGCCCGCAGCCCCGAGGCCGCCCGGCTGGTCGAGGTCCTCGGATCCGCCGGCCTCGAGGTCGCACCGGGCGGCGACGGGCTGGTGACCGTCTCCGGGACGACGCCGGCCGTCGTCGGCGCCCGCGCGTTCGCGGCCGGGATCGAGCTGCACGAGCTGCGCGCCGAGAGCAGCGGCCTGGAGGACCTGTACTTCCGGCTCACCGCGGGCCAGGAGCAGTTCGCCGCCGCTCCGACCGACACGATCACGCAGGGAGCTGCCCGATGACCGCGCTCGTCCGCGCCGAGTGGACCAAGCTGTTCACCACGCGCGTGTGGATCGGGCTGCTGCTCGGCGCCTGCGTCATGGTGACCGGCTTCGCGATCCTCTTCAC
The DNA here is from genome assembly GCF_051383655.1 of Geodermatophilus sp. CPCC 205761. NCBI lineage: Bacteria > Bacillati > Actinomycetota > Actinomycetes > Geodermatophilales > Geodermatophilaceae > Geodermatophilus > Geodermatophilus sp. CPCC 205761. The sequence continues at coordinate 89,524 of NZ_JALPKQ010000011.1, read as the reverse complement.
CGCCTTCGCCGGCGGCGCGGAGAGCGGCCTGCCCGCCGTGGGCACGGAGGCCTACGAGGAGCTCGCGCTGGCCACCGCGGCCAACGTCACGGTGCTGTTCCTCATCCTCGGCATCATCGGGATGACCCAGGAGTACCGGCACCGCACCGCCACGCCGACCTTCCTCACGACGCCCCGGCGCGGCCGCGTCGTCGTCGCCAAGCTGATCGGCTACGCGCTGGCGGCGGTGCCCTTCGCTCTGCTGGTGCTGGCGGTGAACTACCTCGTCGTCGCGATCCACGCCGGCGCCCGGGGGGCGGCACCGTCGCTGACCGGGGACAACCTGCGGGTCATGACGGGTGCCGGCCTGGCCCTGGTCATCTACGCCGTCATCGGCGTCGGTCTCGGCGCGCTGCTGCGCAACCAGGTGGGCGCCATCGTCGGCGGCCTGGTCTACCTGTTCGTGGTCGAGCCGATCATCCGCCAGATCCCGGCCACGGCCGGGGCCTACAAGTGGATGCCCGGCGGCGCGCTCGAGGCGATGACGGCGACCTTCCAGGGTCCCGAGCTCCTCGAACCCTGGCAGGGCGGGCTGCTGCTGCTCGGTTACGGTCTGGTGGCGGCCCTGCTGGGCACCCTGCTCGCCGTCCGGCGGGACGTCGTCTAGCACGGCCGCCCGGCACGTCCCGAACGGAAACGGGGATCCCCCATGACCACCCGCATGACCGGCCCGCGGCTGGCCCGGCTGATCGCCCAGGGTGACGTCGACGCCGTCCGCACCGCCGTCGAGCAGTCGCCGCGGCTGCTGTCGGCGACCGTGGAGCGGGACGGACAGGGCGGCTGGACGCCGCTGCACGTCGCGGTCGCCGAGGGTCAGGCCGAGATCGTCCGGCTGCTGGTCGCCGCCGGCGCGGACCCGGCCGCGCGCACCGAGCAGCACCGCACGCCGCTGCACACCGCGCTGGAGTCCGCACCAGACCTGGTCGCCGTCCTCCGGAGCCTCGGCGCCCCGGTCGACGCGCCGAGCGCGGCCTACCTCGACGACGCCGACCAGCTGGCCGCGGCGCTCGACGCGGGCGCACCGCTGGCCGACCCGGTCACCGGCGTGGACCTGCTGACGTGGGCCGCCGCGGGCGGTGCGGCCGGGGCCGCCCGCGCGCTGCTCGACCGGGGCGCGGACGCCGACGCCGGGGCCCTGCACGCCGCCGCGGCGCACGGCCGGCTCGAGCTGGTCCGGCTGCTGCTGGACGCCGGCGCCGACGTCAACCGTCGGGAGCCGGACACCGGCCGCTCCCCGCTGCACGCCGCCGTCGCGGCCGGCGTCGACCGCGACGCGCCCGAGGTGGTGCGTGTCCTGCTCGACGCCGGCGCGGACGTCAACGCCACCACCAACGACGGGGCCAGCGCCCTCGACATCAGCCGCGTGTCGGCGGCCCGCACCCGACGCGAGGACGCCGGCCGGGCCACCGCCCACGACGCGCTGGCCGACCTGCTCGTCGCCCACGGTGCCACCGCCTGATGCACCGCCACCCGCCTGGCCGCGAGCCGGTGCAGGCTGCGCGGGCAGCCCGGTCCGGGCACCCGGACGGGCGTACACTCCCCACCCGGTCCAGACACGTCCACCGACGACGAAGAAGGCACTCGACCCCGTGTCAAGCGTGAACTCATCCCGGCCGTCCTCCACCCCCTCCTCCTCAGCGGTGGCAGGGTTCGGCACCAACGAGTGGCTGGTCGAGGAGATGTACCAGCAGTACCTCGCCGACCCGTCCAGCGTTGACCAGGCCTGGCACGAGTTCTTCGCCGACTACCGGCCGGGCAGCCCGGTGGCCGCGAGCGACGACCGCCAGCAGCCGGCCGCCTCCCCGGACGGCCCCGAGCCGGCCCCGTCCTCCGCCGAGCCGTCGGCCGAGCCGGAGGCGACTGCGCCGGCGGCCGGCGCCCCGGCCCCGCAGGCGCCCGCCGCCCAGGAGCCGGCGGGCGGCGCGCCGTCCCGGGCCACCCCGGTGGAGCCGAAGACGGAGGCGACCGTCGTCGACCGCGCTGCCGACACCGCCGCCGCCCAGCAGAAGGCCACCCCGGCGCCGAAGCCGGCCGCCAAGCCCGCGCCGCCGAAGGCGCCGGCCGGCGAGGGCCCGAAGCAGACACCGCTGCGCGGCGCGGCCGCCAGCATCGTCAAGAACATGAACGCGTCGCTGACCGTCCCGACGGCGACCAGCGTGCGCGCGGTGCCGGCCAAGCTGCTGGCCGACAACCGCATCGTCATCAACAACCACCTCGCCCGCTCCCGCGGCGGGAAGGTCTCCTTCACGCACCTGATCGGCTACGCGCTGATCCGGGCGCTGGACGACTTCCCGGAGATGAACGCCTCCTTCACCGAGGTCGACGGCAAGCCGACCCTGGTGACGCCCGAGCACGTCAACTTCGGCCTGGCCATCGACCTGCCGAAGGCCGACGGCTCGCGGTCCCTCGTCGTGGCCTCGATCAAGGCCGCCGAGCAGATGGACTTCGCCCAGTTCTGGGGCGCCTACGAGGACGTCATCCGCCGGGCCCGCGCCGGCAAGCTGACCCTCGAGGACTACTCCGGAACGACGATCAGCCTCACCAACCCGGGCACGATCGGCACCAACCACTCGGTGCCGCGGCTGACCGCCGGCCAGGGCACGATCGTCGGCGTCGGCGCCATGGAGTACCCGGCCGAGTTCCAGGGGATGAGCCCCGAGGCGCTCACCGAGATGGCGGTCAGCAAGATCATCACGCTGACCTCGACCTACGACCACCGGATCATCCAGGGCGCGCAGTCCGGCGACTTCCTCCGCCGCCTGCACCAGCTGCTGCTGGGTGAGGACGGCTTCTACGACGGCGTCTTCCGGTCGCTGCGCATCCCCTACGAGCCGGTGCGCTGGATGCCCGACGTGCGGGTCAGCCGCGAGGGGCAGATCGACAAGGAAGCCCGGGTCATCGAGGTCATCGAGTCCTACCGGCGCAACGGCCACCTCATGGCCGACACCGACCCGCTCGAGTTCAAGGTCCGCAGCCACCCCGACCTGGACATCCTGCAGCACGGCCTGACGCTGTGGGACCTCGACCGGAAGTTCCCGGTCGGCGGGTTCGCCGGCGAGAAGCTCATGGCCCTGCGCGACGTCCTGGGCGTGCTGCGCAACTCCTACTGCCGCACCGTCGGCGTGGAGTACATGCACATCACCGACCCCGAAGAGCGGGACTGGATCCAGCAGCGGGTCGAGCTCAAGGCCGAGCAGCCCGACCGGGACAAGCAGAAGCACGTGCTCGGCCGGCTCAACGCCGCCGAGGCCTTCGAGACGTTCCTGCAGACCAAGTACGTCGGCCAGAAGAGGTTCAGCCTCGAGGGCGGCGAGTCGGTGATCCCGCTGCTGGACGAGGTGCTCATCGCCGGCACCGACCACGACCTCGACGAGGTCGCGATCGGCATGGCGCACCGCGGCCGGCTCAACGTGCTGGCCAACGTCCTGGGCAAGAGCTACGCCAAGATCTTCGGCGAGTTCGAGGGCAACATCGACCCCGGCACCGTGCAGGGCTCCGGCGACGTGAAGTACCACCTGGGCGCCGAGGGCACCTTCAAGAACCCGTTCGACGACAAGTCGATCGCGGTGTCGCTGGCCAGCAACCCGTCGCACCTCGAGACGGTCAACCCGGTGCTCGAGGGCATCACGCGGGCCAAGCAGGACCTCATCGACAAGGGCGAGAACGGCTTCACCGTGCTGCCGGTCCTGCTGCACGGCGACTCCGCGTTCGCCGGCCAGGGCGTGGTCGCCGAGACGCTGAACCTCTCCCAGCTGCGCGGCTACCGCACCGGCGGAACCGTGCACGTCGTCATCAACAACCAGGTCGGCTTCACCACCAGCCCGGCGGCGGCCCGGTCGAGCCTCTACTCGACCGACGTCGCCCGGATGATCGGCGCGCCGGTCTTCCACGTGAACGGCGACGACCCCGAGGCCTGCGTGCGGGTGGCGCGGCTGGCGGTCGAGTACCGGCAGGCGTTCAAGAAGGACGTCGTCATCGACCTGGTCTGCTACCGCCGGCGCGGGCACAACGAGGGCGACGACCCCTCGATGACCCAGCCGCTGATGTACGACATCATCGACCGCAAGCGCTCGGTCCGGAAGCTCTACACCGAGGCGCTGATCGGCCGCGGCGACATCACGCTGCAGGAGGCCGAGGAGGCGCTCAAGGACTACCGCGAGCAGCTGGAGCGGGCCTTCGCCGAGACCCACGACGCGCAGGACTCCTCCGCGCCCGAGCCGGTCATGGACCCGCGGACGGCGCACGAGTCCACGGTCGCCACCGCGATCACCACCGAGGTGCTCAAGGCGATCGGCGACGCGCACGTCTCGCTGCCGCAGGACTTCACCGTCCACCCGAAGCTCCAGCGGCTGCTCGAGCGCCGCGCGGCGATGGTCAGCGAGGGCGGCATCGACTGGGCCATGGGTGAGCTGCTGGCCTTCGGCTCGCTGCTCATGCAGGGCGTCCCGGTCCGGCTGGCCGGCCAGGACTCCCGCCGCGGCACGTTCGTGCAGCGCCACTCGGTCCTCATCGACCGGCAGTCGGCCGCGGAGTACACCCCGCTGGCCAACCTCGCCGAGGACCAGGCGAAGTTCTTCGTCTACGACTCCCTGCTCAGCGAGTACGCGGCCCTGGGCTTCGAGTACGGCTACTCGGTGGCCAACCCGAAGGCCCTGGTGCTGTGGGAGGCTCAGTTCGGCGACTTCGTCGACGGCGCGCAGATGGTGATCGACGAGTTCATCAGCTCCGGCGAGGCCAAGTGGGGTCAGCGCTCCGGCGTCGCCCTGCTGCTGCCGCACGGACTCGAGGGCCAGGGCCCCGACCACTCCAGCGGTCGCCCCGAGCGGTTCCTGCAGCTGTGCGCCGAGAACAACATGACCGTCGCCAACTGCACGACGCCGGGCAACTACTTCCACCTGCTGCGCCGCCAGGCGCTGTCGGACGTGCACCGGCCGCTGGTCGTCTTCACACCGAAGTCGCTGCTGCGGGCCAAGGCGGCGGTCAGCCCGGTCGAGGACTTCACCGAGCAGAACTTCCGCCCGGTCCTTCCGGACGCCGGTGTCGGTGGCGAGCCGCTCGACGACGCCGCGGTGCGGCGGGTCCTGCTGTGCAGCGGCAAGGTCGCCTACGACCTGCAGGCGCAGCGGGAGTCCGACGGCAGCGCAGACACCGCCGTGGTGCGGGTCGAGCAGCTCTACCCGCTGCCGGCCGAGCAGATCCGGGCGGAGCTGGAGCGGTACCCGAACGCGAGCGACGTCGTCTGGGTGCAGGAGGAGCCGATGAACATGGGCGCCTGGCAGTTCATGGCGGTCAACCTGCCCGAGCACCTGCCGGCCGGCCGCACCCTGCGCCGGGTCAGCCGTCGCGCGTCGGCCAGCCCGGCCGTCGGCTCGGCCAAGGTGCACGAGGCCGAGCAGAAGCAGCTGATCGCGACCGCCTTCGCCGACTGACCCACCCGCCCGACTCCGACGCCCGGCCACCGATCTCCCTCGGCGGCCGGGCGTCGTAGGTTCTGGTGCGTGTACTTCACCGACCGGGGTCTGGAAGAGCTCGCCGAGCGGCGCGGCGAGGAGCAGGTCACGCTCGCCTGGCTCGCCGACCAGATGCAGGCGTTCGTCGACCAGCACCCGGACTTCGAGGTGCCGGTCGAGCGGCTGGCGACCTGGCTGGCGCGGGGCGGCACGGACGACGACGACTGAGTTGTCGGCACGTCGACCCCGTCCCGGGTCCCGCCCTGAGCCTGCGAAGGGCGGGGTGGACGGCGCCCTCTCCATCCCGTTGGAACGGGTGACCGTCCGGCGGGAAATCCGCGAGCCCGACGCCTGGTTCTGGGCGCTGCCGGTCATCGCGCAGCTGCGGGACGAGGGCATGCCGCTGGCGCCGGTCACCGTGCTGGTCGGGGAGAACGGCAGCGGCAAGTCCACGCTCGTCGAGGCCGTCGCCCGCGCCTGGCAGGAGCTGCTCACCGCCCAGGTCCACCACTGGGGTCCCGAGCCGTCGGCGGAGGACGCCTCCCTGTGGCGGGGGCTCTGGCTGGAGACGGCGTACCCCCGCCCCCAGGGCGGCATCTGGCTGCGGGCCGAGACGATGCACCAGCTCTTCGCCTCCGTCGACCGGGAGGCGGTCGAGTTGCGGCCCTTCGACGGCGTTCCGCTGAACACCCGCTCCCACGGCGAGGGCTTTCTCGCCTTCCTCGAGTCGCGCACCACCGAGCGGGGCCTCTGGGTGCTCGACGAGCCCGAGTCGGCGCTGTCCTTCCGGTCCTGCCTGCGGCTGATGGTGCTGCTGCAGGGCGCGGTGCGGACCGGCTCCCAGGTGCTGCTGGCCACGCACTCCCCCGTGCTGGCGGCGTACCCGGGCGCCACCGTCTACGAGCTCGACGCCGGCGGCTACGCCGCCCGGGCGTGGGCCGAGCTGGAGCTGGTCCGGGACTGGGCGGCCTTCTACGAGGACCCCGGGCGGCTGCTGCACCACCTGTTCGACGAGTGAGGTGACACGCCCGGGCGCCGGGATCCCCCGCTGCCGGCCCGGACGGCGGGACGCTTCGTGCGTGCTCGGTCACTCGCACGCCCTGTCCGGGCTCGCCGCAGGCGCGGCGACACTGCCGTGGGCCCCGGTCGAGGGCCCCGTCGCCCAGGTCGCCTGGATCGCCGCCGTCGGCGGGATGTCGATGCTCCCGGACCTGGACTCCAGCGGCTCGACCGTCTCGGACATGTGGGGGCCGGTGACCGACGTCCCCTCGGGGGCGATCGGGCGCCTGGCGCAGGGGCACCGCTGGGGCACACACGACGCCGTCCTCGCGCCGATCGCGTTCGGGGCGCTCGCGCTGGCCGCGGCCAACGCGTTCTGGTCCAGCCTGCTGCTCCTGGCCCTGGCGATCGGGCTGGCGCTGCGCGCCCTGCACTTCGTCATCCCCGGCCGGGCGGAGAACACCGTCGTCGGCAACCTGGTGCTGTCCTGGGGCTCGGCCTGGCTGCTGCTCGGGCACATGCCCTCCCCGGCCTGGCTGCCGTGGGCGGTGGCGCTCGGCGTGCTCACCCACATCGCGGGCGACGCGATCACCAAGCAGGGCGTCCCCGTCCCGCTGATCTGGCTGGTCCGGCGCTGCCGGGTGGTGCTGACCCCGCTGCGCACCGGGGCCACCCTCGAGAAGGCCGTGCTCGCCCCGGCGTTCGTCGTCGGAACGCTGTGGTTCGTCTACGCGAACACCGGCGTCCGGACGGCGGTCGAGCCGTGGCTGCAGGACCTCAGCGGCCTGCTCTGATCCGGGCGCGGCCCCCGGTTCGCTAGGTTGCCCGCCGTGACCGCCGTCTCCTCCGCGCCGCCGACCCCCCGGCTGGGCCGCGGAACGCACCTGGGCTACGCCCTGGGCTCCATCGGGACGGCCGCATTCGGCACCGTGCCCGGGCTGTTGCTGCTCTTCTACCTGACCGACGTCCTGGGCGTCGCCGCCGGTGTCGCCGGGCTGGTGGTGTTCGCGCCCAAGGCGTGGGACGTCGTCCTCAACCCCTGGATCGGCAACCGCTCGGACCGCACCGAGAGCCGCTGGGGCCCGCGCCGGCCCTGGATGCTGGCCGGCGGGCTGACCCTCCCCCTGCTGTTCGTGCTGGTCTTCGCGGGGCCGGGTGCGCCGCCCGGACCGGCCGCGCTCTGGGTCGCGGTGGCCTTCCTGCTGGCCGCCACCGCCTACGGCTGCTTCCAGGTGCCCTACGTCGCCCAGCCGGCCGAGATCACCGATGACCCCGGCGAGCGGGCCACCCTCATGTCCTGGCGGGTGGCGGTGCTGGCGCTGGGCATCCTGCTGGCCGGCGCCGGTGCTCCGGCGGTCGTCGACCTGGCCGGCGGCGGGCGGGCGGGACACCTGGCGATGGCGGCCTTCGTCGCGGTGCTCCTGGCCGTGGGCATGCTGGGCGCGGTCGTCGGCACCCGCTCGGCCCCGACGCTGACCCGCGTGCGCAGCGAGGGCCGGCTGCTCGCCACCCTGGTCCGCGCCTGGCGGTCCCGGCCGTTCCGGCTGCTGCTCGCCGGCTTCGTCGTCCAGGCACTGGGGATCGGCGTGATGCTGGCCGGTGTCCCCTACTACTCCCGGCAGGTCCTCGGGGACCCGGCCGCCGGGTCGCTGCTGTTCGCGGCGCTGGTCGGCCCGGCGATCCTGGTCATGCCGCTGTGGCTGCGGGTGAGCCGCCGGCTGGGGAAGCGGACCGGCCTGCTGGCCGCCTCGGTGCTGTTCGCGGCCGGCGCCGCGGCGCTCGCGCTCGGCGACGCGGGCGGGACCGGCCTGGTCATCGCGCTCGTGGTGCTGGTCGGGGTCGGCTACGCCGGGATGCAGATGTTCCCCCTGGCGATGCTGCCCGACGTGATCGCCGCGGACGAGGCCGCGTCCGGGCAGCGCCGGGCGGGGGTGTTCACCGGGGTCTGGACGGCGGCCGAGACGCTCGGCCTGGCCGTCGGCCCGGGCCTGCTCGGCGGGCTGCTGGCGCTGGCCGGCTACGTCTCCTCGACCGGGGACCAGGTCGTCGCCCAGTCCGCGTCCGCGGTGACCGCGGTGCAGCTGGGGTTCAGCGTCGTCCCGGCCGTGTTGGTGCTCGCCGCGCTGCCCTTCTTCGCCCGCTACCGCCTCGAGGAGACCGGCCCATGACGCCCGACGACGTCCTGGCCGAGCTGACCGCGCTGCAGGCCGGCGACGTGCCCACGCACGGCGGAGCGACCATGGCCTACGTCTACGACTCCGGGCTGGAGGGGCTGGACGACCTCGCGGCCGCGGCCCAGGCGGCGTTCCAGTGGACCAACGCGCTGGACCCGACCGCCTTCCCGAGCGTCGCCCGCATCGAGAACGACCTGGTCGGCGCCGCGGCAGCGCTGCTCGGCGGCGGGCCGGACGTCGTCGGGACGCTGACCAGCGGCGGGACGGAGAGCTGCCTGCTCGCGGTGCTGTCCGCCCGCGAGCGGTGGCGCGCGGCGGGCGCGCCGGGGCGCCGCCCGCGCCTGGTCCTCCCGGTCACGGCGCACGCCGCCTTCCGCAAGGCCGCGCACCTGTTCGACCTCGAGGTGGCCGAGGTGCCGGTCGACCCGGTCACCTGCCGGGCCGACGCCGCGGCGGTCGCCGCGCTCCTGGACGAGCGAACGGCCCTGGTGGTGGTCAGCGCACCGTCCTACCCGCACGGGGTCCTCGACCCGGTCGGCGAGGTGGCCGCACTGGCCGCGGCGGCCGGCGTCCCCTGTCACGTGGACGCGTGCATCGGCGGCTGGGTGCTGCCCTTCCTCGACGGCGTCCCGGAGCGCTTCGACCTCTCGGTGCCCGGCGTGACCTCCCTGTCGGTCGACCTGCACAAGTACGGGTACGCGCCCAAGGGCGTCTCGGTGCTGCTCACCGCCGACCCCGGGCTGCGCCGGGCGCACTGGTTCACCACAGCCGGCTGGCCCGGCTACCCGGTGGTCAACCCGACCCTGGCCGGCACCCGATCGGCCGGTCCGATGGCCGCGGCGTGGGCGGTGCACCGGCTGCTCGGCGTCGAGGGGTACCGGTCGCTGGCCCGGCGGGCCCGGGCGGCCACGGTGGCCCTGGCCGAGGGGATCGGCGCCGTCGAGGGGCTGCGCGTGGTCGGGACGCCGGCGGCCACGCTCGTCGCTCTCGCCCAGGACGGCGCGGACGGCGTCGACGTCCTCAACCTGGCCGACGAGATGACCGCCCGCGGCTGGCTGCTGCAGCCGCAGCCGCCGTTCGGCCAGCCCGGCGGCGCGGACCTGCCCGCGACCCTCCACCTGACGGTCACCGCGGCGACCGCCGGCCGGGTCGACGCGCTGCTGGCCGACCTGGCCGACGCCGCCCGTGCCGCGGCCGCGCTGCCCCGCCCGGTCGCCGACCCGGCCCTGGTGGCGGCCGCGGCGACGCTCGACCCGGCGGCGCTCACGGCCGTCGAGGTCGACGCGCTCCTCGCGCTGGCGGGGGTCGGCGGCGGGCTGCCCGAGCGGATGGCGCCGGTGCACGCGCTGGTCGCGGCGCTCCCCCGCCCGCTGGCCGAGCGGCTGCTGGCGGGCGTGCTGGAGCTGGTCTACCGGCCGACGACGGTGCCCCGGTGAGCGGTCCGGCCGTCCTGCCGGCCCCGCCGGGCGAGAACGGACGAGGAGCCTCATGAGCGGGCACGTGTACGTCACCCGGCTGCTGGTCGACGACGCGATGGCGACGCTGGCCGAACTCGGGCCGCCCCTGGTGACCGGGCGGGAGGAGCCACCGACGGCCGAGGAGATGCGGCGCGACGTGGCCGGGGCCGTCGCCGTGGTGAGCACGCTGACCGACCGGGTGGACGCCGCGCTGCTCGACGCGGCCGGACCGTCGCTGCGGGTGGTCGCGAACGTGGCGGTGGGCTACGACAACGTCGACGTCGCCGCGGCGGCCGAGCGGGGCGTCGTCGTCACCAACACCCCCGGCGTGCTCGACGCCGCGACCGCCGACCTCACGATGGGCCTGGTGCTGGCCGCCGCGCGCCGGATCGCCGAGGGCGACCGCTTCCTGCGCACCGGCACGCCCTGGATCTGGGGGCCGCGGATGATGACCGGCCTGGACGTCTCCGCCGGGGCCACCCTCGGCGTCGTCGGCTACGGGCGGATCGGGCGGGCCGTGGCCCGCCGCGCGCGGGCGTTCGACATGCGGGTGCTGGCCACCCCGACCCGCACCCCGCTGGGCCCCGACGACGGTCCGGTGGAGTTCCGGGAGCTGCCCGAGCTGTTCGCGGAGAGCGACGTCGTCACCCTGCACTGCCCCCTCACCCCGGAGACCCACCACCTGGTGGACGACGCCTCGCTCGCCCGCATGAAGCCGACCGCGCTGCTGGTCAACACCGCCCGGGGCCCCGTCGTCGACACCGACGCGCTGGTCCGAGCCCTGCAGGAGGGCCGGCTGGGCGGCGCCGCGCTCGACGTGTTCGAGGGAGAGCCGCGGGTGGACCCGCGGCTGCTCGCGCTGGAGCAGGTGGTGCTGACCCCGCACCTGGGCAGCGCCGCCGACCGCACCCGCAGCGCCATGTGTGCCCTCGCGGTGCGCAACGTCGCCGAGGTGCTGGCCGGACGGCCGGCGCTCACCCCGGTGTGACGTCGAGGCCGACCTCGGCGCGCGCCGCGTCCCGGAGGCGGTCCCGGTCGACGCCCAGCGCGGTGAGCGCGCGGATCGCGGTCCCCCGCTCGAGGGCGCAGGCCGCCGCGACGACGTGCGCCCCCTGCAGGAGGGCGGGCCGCGTCGACGTCGACAGCGCGACGGCCTCCTGGAAGACCTGCTGCGCCTGAGGGGTCGAGCGGAGCACGCCGGTCGCGGGGCCGCGCAGCCCGGAGGCGGCCGGGGAACGGTGCTCGGCGTCGACCCCCACGGCGGCCAGGGCGCTCACGTGCGCCGCCTCGACCGCGCGCCGCAGCTGCTCCGGGGCAACGCCGACGCGGGCCAGGGCCCGGAGCGCCGTGCCGTCGGGCAGCGCCGCGGCGGCCAGCAGCAGGTGCTCGGGGCCGGGCGTCTCCTCCCCGCTCCGCCGCGCCTCCGCCTCGGCGCCGGTGAGCAGCCGCCGGATCGTCCGCACGTCCCGCACGGCGTTGACCACTCGCATCGACGTTCCTCCTGGCTAGCGGTCGCGCCGCGCGCGGACCTCGGGTGCGAACTTCTTGTGCGCCGCCTGGGCACTGATGCCGAGCGCCTCTCCGACCTGGGCCCACGTCCAGCCCTGCGCGATCGCCTCGGTCACCGCGTCGACCTCCAGCGCGGTCGCCAGCCGGCGCAGCGCCACCACGGCCGCCAGCGCTGCCTCGGGGTCCTCCGGTGGCGGGAGGGGCTGCGGCTCGGCCACGCCATCAACCTAGATTGATGCTCCGCGTGCCGTCAACCACCGTTGATGCGCACCCTGGACGCGGACCGGGGACCCGAGGAGGCTGTCGCTGCCGGCCCGAGGCCGGCACTCCGGCGGGAGGGGCCGGCCGATGCGCTTCCGGTTCAGCTTCCACACCCGGGCGACGCCCGAGCAGGTGTGCACCGCGTTCACCGACGTCAGCGACCGTCGTCTGCAGATCTGGCGACGCACGCTCGACCCGGCGAAGTACGAGGTGCGCGAGGCCGGCGACCACTGGGCCGTCCTCCGGGAGGGCAGCCGCGGGACCGGGATCTGGGTGCTCCTCCGGTACGAGTGGCCCGACCCCGGCACCATCCGGTGGACGCTCCTCGACAGCGACCACTGCGACCGCGGCCGCGGCGAGGTCGTCGTCACGCCGGGGGCGGGCGGCGGGAGCAGGGTCGACGTCGTCATCGACCACGGCGCGCCCCGGGGGTTGCGCGGCCGGGCGATCCTGCTCGGCCAGCGCCTGGCCGGCCCGCTGGCGTTCCCGCGGCTCTGGCGCTCGACCCTCGACGAACTGGCCGCCACCTCCGTCTGAGCGGAGTCGCCTGGTGACGGGGACCGTCACCGGGCGACTCCGCTCAGCGGGTGACGCCCTGCTCCCGCGCGCAGGCTGACACGGCGGCGGCCACGGCCGCGGCGACCCGGCGGTCCAGCGGGCTGGGGACGACATAGTCCGGGCGCACGTCCGCGCCCACCACGTCGGCGATCGCGGTGGCGGCGGCCAGCTTCATCTCCTCGGTGATGCTGGTCGCGCCGGCGTCGATCGCCCCCCGGAACACCCCGGGAAAGGCCAGCACGTTGTTGATCTGGTTGGGCTCGCCGCTGCGCCCGGTCGCCACGACCGCCGCGTACTTGGCGGCCATCTCCGGATCCACCTCGGGGATCGGGTTGGCCAGCGAGAACACGATGCACTGGGGGGCCATCGAGGCGATGGCCGCCTCCGGCACCGTTCCGCCGGACAGGCCCAGGTAGACGTCGGCCCCCTCCAGCGCACCGGTCATCGTGCCCGCGTACCCGGCCAGGTTCGTGTTCTCCGCGACCCACCGCTTGATCGGCGTGAGGTCCTCCCGGCCGAGGTGGATGACCCCCTTCGAGTCGGCCACGGCGATGTCACCGACGCCCGCCTCGAGCAGGATCTTGGAGCAGGCGATGCCCGCCGCCCCGGCCCCGGCGACGACGACCCGCAGGTCGCCGAGCTCGCGCCCGACCACCTTCGCCGCGTTGCGCAGCGCGGCCAGGACGACGATCGCGGTGCCGTGCTGGTCGTCGTGCATGACCGGGATGTCCAGCCGGTCCCGCAGCCGCTCCTCGATCTCGAAGCAGCGCGGGGCGCTGATGTCCTCGAGGTTGATCCCGCCGAAGGACGGCGCGATCGCCACCACCGTCTCGACGATCCGGTCGACGTCGGTGGTGGACAGCACGATCGGCACCGACGAGATGCCGGCGAACTCGCTGAACAGGCAGGCCTTGCCCTCCATGACCGGCAGCGCGGCGGCCGGCCCGATGTCGCCGAGGCCGAGCACGGCGGTCCCGTCGGAGACGACGGCGACCACCCGCGGCGCCCAGGTGAACCGGCGGGCCAGCGCCGGCTCGGCGGCGATGGCGCTGGAGACGCGGGCGACGCCCGGCGTGTAGGTCAGCGCGAGGTCGGCGACCGAGTCGATCCCGCGGGTGGGCCGTACGGCGAGCTTCCCTCCCTCGTGCACCGCGAACGCCGGGTCATCGGCGAAGCGGTCGACGGTCGCGTCCTGCAGGTGGTCGGCGCCCATGGACCCGGCAGCGTAGACCAGCCGCCGCCGGGGATCTGCAGCCGTGGGCGTTACCGTCCTGACGTGCAGATCCGGGAGCTCGCCGTCCGCGACGCCTACGTCATCGACCTCGTGGCGCACGGCGACGCGCGCGGCCGGTTCACCGAGTGGTACCGCGCCGACGTCCTCTCCGCCGCGGTGGGTCACGCCCTCCCCCTCGCCCAGGCCAACCACAGCGTGTCGGCCCGGGGCGCGCTGCGCGGCGTCCACTTCGCCCTCGTACCACCGGGGCAGGCCAAGTACGTGTACTGCCCGGCCGGGCGGGTGCTCGACGTCGTCATCGACGTGCGGGTCGGCTCCCCGACGTTCGGCCTGCACGACTCCGTCGTCCTCGACGGCGAGCAGCCCCGCGCGGTGTACCTCGCCGAGGGCCTCGGCCACGCCTTCCTGTCACTGGCCGACGGCAGCTCGGTGACCTACCTCGTCTCCAGCGCCTACGACCCCGCCCGCGAGGTCGGCGTCGACCCGCTGGACCCCGAGCTCGGCCTGCCCTGGCCGGCCGACGTCGAGTTCGCGCTGTCGGCCAAGGACCGGGAGGCGCCCAACCTCGCGCAGGCCCGGGAACAGGGCCTGCTGCCCACGATGGCGGAGTGCGAGGCGCGGTACGCGCTCCTAGGCACCGGCGGCTGAGCCGAGCCGGCCCGGCCGCGGCCAGAGCCGGCCCACCACGCGGCCGACGACGACCGCAGGGCCGAACGCGCGGCTGTCGTCGGCGACGAGCGGGTTGTCACCCTCGACCCAGTGGCCGCCGGGCACTCGCCGGCGCACCCTCTTGACCACGAGCAGCTCCGGGCGGGCGGGGAACCGGGCCAGGACGACGGCACCCGGGCGGATCCCGTCGCCGGCGCCGACCCGGCGCACCAGGAGTCGGTCGCCGTCCCGCACCGTCGGCGACATCGAGGGGCCCGACACCCGGGCCATGACCCACGGCGTGACCAGCGGCGGGACCGCTGCGGGGCCTCGGGCCTCGGACCTGTCGGAGCGCATCACCGGGAGTAGGGTCCCAGACGAACCGACCCACGAGACCCGGAGGGCAAGTCCATGCGTTTCCGCATGTTCTCCGCCGTGGAGGCCACCGCGCACTGCGACCTCCCCTGCGGCGTGTACGACCCGGCCCAGGCCCGCATCGAGGCGGAGTCCGTCAAGGCGATCCAGCAGAAGTACCAGGACAACGAGGACCCGGTCTTCCGCACCCGCGCCATCCTGATCAAGGAGCAGCGGGCCGACCTGGTCAAGCACCACCTGTGGGTGCTGTGGACCGACTACTTCAAGCCCCCGCACTTCGAGAAGTACCCGCAGCTGCACGAGCTGTTCAACAAGGCCACCAAGCAGGCCGGCGCCTCCGGCGGCAAGGGCAGCATGGACCCGGCCGAGGGCCAGAAGCTGCTCGACTACATCGCCGAGATCGACAAGATCTTCTGGGAGACGAAGGCAGCTGCCTGACCATCCCCTCGACAGCGGCGCCGGCCGGCGGGACTCCCGCCGGCCCGGCGCCGCGGCCGGTTCCGACCCACGCACCGGACGGCGGTCGCCGTGAGCACCGCCGTCGCCGATCCAGCACGCCCGCCAGACGACCCAGCCCGGAGGTTCGCGATCGACGTCGGCGCCCTGCTCCACCGGGTCGAGGCCGCGGCACCGATCGAGGCGGTCGAGGCCGTGGCCGCGGCGCTCGCCGAGCAGGTCACCGCCCGGCAGGTCAGTTTCCTGATCGCCGACTTCAGCGGCCGGGCCGTCGTCCGCCTGACCTCCGCCGGGCCGGTCGAGGGCGCCCGCACCCGCGACGGCGAGCAGGCCGAGACGGTGCCCCTCGACGGGAGCGTCTTCGGAGAGGTCCTGCGGACCCAGCGGGTGGACGTGCGGACGGAGGGCGACGCGTACCGGCTGATCGTCCCGGTGACCGACCGGGGCGACGCGATCGGGCTGATCGAGCTGCTCCTGTCGCAACCCCCCACCCCCCAGCAGGTCGCGGAGGTGGCCGGCGCCGCGCACGCGCTGGCCTACGTCGTCATCGCCGCCCGCCGGCACACCGACGTCTTCGAGTGGGGCATGCGCTCCACGCCGTTCACCCTCGCCGCCGAGATCCAGCGCCGGCTCCTGCCGAGCGCCTACACCTGCGAGGGGGCGCAGTTCACCCTCGCCGGGTGGATGGAGCCGGCCAGCGAGGTGGGTGGCGACACCTTCGACTTCACGCTCGACCGAGACACCCTCCAGCTGTCGGTCACCGACGCCGTGGGCCACCAGGTCCCGGCGGCGTTGCTGGCCACGCTCCTCGTCGGCGGCCTGCGCAACGGCCGGCGCCGCGGTCTGGACCTCGCCGCACAAGCCCGCTACGCCGGCGACGCCTTGGCGGAGAACTCCGCCGCGGGGCAGTTCGTCACCGGCCAACTGCTCCGGGTGGACCTCGGCACCGGGTCGGCCGGCGTCGTCAACGCCGGCCACCCGTTCCCCCTCCGGCTCCGGAACGGCCGGGTCACCGAGATCCCCCTGGCGATCGACCCCCCGTTCGGCGTCTGGCCCGGCTGGGACTTCCGCGTCCAGCCCTTCCCGCTGGAGCCGGGCGACCGCGTGGTCTTCCTGACCGACGGGATGCAGGAGCGCAACGCCGCCACGTTCGACGTCGCCGCCGCGCTCGCCGACTCCGCCGACCTCCACCCGCGCGAGGTGGTGCACGCCCTCGGCGCCGCGGTGCTGCACGCCACCGGCGGCGACCTGCGGGACGACGCGACGATGCTCTGCCTGGACTGGTACGGCGGCCCGCCCCGAGCCAGGGACAGCGAGTACGGCGCCGACCACGCCCGCGTCTCGCCGTCCGCCACCCCCCGGTGACGGCGGGTGCATCCCGGTACCGTCTGACCCCGATGCGCATCGATCCGGCCGGGTGGCCCTTCATCGCCGGTCCCGTGGCCCCAGCGGCCCTGTTCACCGCCGCCGGGCGGTTCACCGGCCGGCGCGGGCTCCGCGTCGCCGCCTGGCCGTTCCTCGTCCTCGCCGCCTACATGACCCTGTTCTTCCGGGATCCCGACCGGCGCTGCGACGCCGAACCGCCCGACCCCGACGACGTCGTCTCACCTGCCGACGGCGTGGTCATGGTCGCCGGCGAGCCCCAGGAGGGCGTGGCCCCCGAGGGCGAGTGGCAGCAGGTCAGCGTCTTCCTCTCCGTCGTCGACGTGCACGTCAACCGGTCCCCGTACCACGGCGAGGTCGTCGAGAGCTCCTACCGCAGGGGCAGCTTCCTGGCCGCCTACCGCAAGGAGTCGGCGCACCGCAACGAGCGCAGCGAGATCTGGCTGCGCGACGGCGACCGCACCGTGGTCTTCCGGCAGATCGTCGGCGTCCTGGCCCGCCGCATCGTGACCCGCACCGGCGTGGGCCGGCGGCTGGCCACCGGCGAGCGGATGGGCCTGATGAAGTTCGGGTCCCGGATGGACGTCTTCGTACCCCGTGAGTGCACGATCACCGTGCGTACGGGCCAGCGGGTGCGCGGCGGGGAGACCGTCGTCGCCCGGTGGTCCCCGGCCGGCTGAGGAGGCGGCCCATGCCCAGCTCCGCGTCTGGCGCACGCCCTCCGCAGACCCGCCGCACGGCCACGGTCGAGTTCGTCCGGGGCTCGGTCCGCGGCACCCGCCGCCGGGCGCTGGCCACCCTGCCCAGCATGTTCACGCTCGCCAACATGCTGTGCGGCTTCGCCGCGATCCTGGTCTCCATCCGGGGCCAGTACACGCTGGCCGCCGTCCTGGTCGGGTTGTCGGTGGTCTTCGACATCACCGACGGCGCCGTGGCCCGGCTGGTCGGCGCGGTCACCCCGTTCGGCCTGCAGTTCGACTCGCTCGCCGATCTGGTCTCCTTCGGGCTGGCCCCGGCGCTGCTGGCGTTCACCCTGTTCTCCGAGGGCCGCGACGAGTGGGACCCGCTGGGCTGGGTCGTCTGCTTCCTGTGGGTGGCCTGCGCGGCGATCCGCCTGGCCCGCTTCAACACAACGATCGACCCGACCGCGGACAAGCGGTACTTCACCGGGATGCCCAGCCCCGGCGCGGCCGGCGTGGTCCTGGCCTCGGTGTTCGCCTTCGGCGACCAGATGCAGGGCCGCGACCGGCTGTGGGTGCTGCTGATCGTCGCCGTCCCGGCCCTGCTCATGGTCAGCCGGATCCGGTTCCGGTCGTTCCGCTCGCTGGTCAGCCCGAAGAGCGGCCGCCCCTACGGCCTGGTGCTGGCGGCCCTGGCGATCGTCGTGGGCTTCGCCCTGGCGCCCGTCGTCACCGGCTGCGTCCTGGCCTACGGCTACCTCCTCGCGCCGGTGCTCGTGCCGGTGCTGTCCCCGCTCGGCCGGCTGGTGCCGGCCCGACTCAAGGAGCTGCTGACATGAGCGTCCGGCCGATCCGTCCCGACGACGTGCCGGCGGTCGTGGGGCTGGTGCGGGAGCTGGCCGAGTACGAGCGGGCCGCGCACGAGGTGCGGCTGACCGAGGAGCAGCTGACCACCGCGCTGTTCGGCGACTCCCCCAAGCTGTTCGGTCACGTCGCGACCGCCGGGGACGGGGTCGTCGTCGGCACAGCGCTGTGGTTCCTCAACTTCTCCACCTGGCGCGGCACCCACGGCATCTACCTCGAGGACCTCTACGTCCAGCCGCAGCACCGCGGCAGCGGCCTGGGGCGGGAGCTGCTGCGCACGCTCGCCGAGCTGTGCGTCGATCGCGGCTACGACCGGCTGGAGTGGGCGGTCCTGGACTGGAACACCCCGTCGATCGACTTCTACAAGGCCGCCGGCGCGGTGCCGATGGACGACTGGACGGTCTTCCGGCTCACCGACGACGCCCTGCCCGGCTTCGCCGCCGACCGGCGCGTGCCGTGAGCCTGGAGCGCGGGCTGGCCGAGTGCTGGCTCACCGACATGGACGGCGTCCTGGTGCACGAGGGCCAGGCCCTACCCGGCGCCGCGGACTTCCTGCAGCGCCTGGTCGACCGGGAGCGCCGGTTCCTCGTGCTCACCAACAACTCGATCTTCACCCCGCGCGACCTCGCCGCCCGGCTGGCCCGCTCGGGCCTGCACGTGCCGGAGGAGTTCATCTGGACCTCCGCGCTGGCGACGGCGGCCTTCCTGTCCGGCCAGCTGCCCGGCGGGTCGGCCTACGTCATCGGCGAGGCGGGGCTGACCACGGCGCTGTACGAGGCCGGGTACACGCTCACCGACACCGACCCGGACTACGTCGTCCTCGGGGAGACGCGCACGTACTCGTTCGAGGCGATCACCCGCGCCATCCGGCTGGTCGGCCAGGGCGCGCGGTTCATCGCGACCAACCCCGACGTCACCGGGCCCTCCCCCGAGGGCCCGCTGCCGGCCACCGGGTCGGTGGCCGCGATGATCACGAAGGCGACCGGAGCGGAGCCCTACTTCGTGGGCAAGCCCAACCCGATGATGTTCCGCAGCGCGATGAACCGGATCGAGGCCCACTCGGAGTCCACGGTCATGGTCGGCGACCGCATGGACACCGACGTCGTGGCCGGCATCGAGGCCGGGCTGCACACCATCCTGGTGCTCACCGGTTCCACCGCCGCGGCCGACGTGGGCCGCTTCCCGTTCCGGCCGAACCGGGTGCTCGACTCGATCGCCGACGTCGTCGCGCTCGTGTGACCGCTCAGCGGCGGTAGAACGCCAGCCGCGCCTCGGGGGTGAGCAGCAGGTAGATCTCCAGGCCGACCAGGACCAGGATCGGGACGCCGATCAGCGGCCGGCCGGCCTCGAACGCCGAGGTGTAGCCGAAGAGCCCGAGCAGCACCTGCAGGACGACGACCGGGCCGCGCGCCCAGCCCGACACCCGCCAGAGCCCGACGGACGCGGCGGCGAGCAGGACGGCGAAGAAGGACACGTAGACGATCTCGGCCACGGCCCGGCTCACGCTGTCGGCCGCCGACGTGATCGTCAGGTACAGCAGCACCAGCGCGAGGACGCCCAGCGCCACGGCCTCCACCGCGACGACCAGGGCGGCGCGCCGGACGGCCGCCGGCGCCTCGGCCCGGGGCTGGGCGTGGCGCGGTGCGCTGCGCTCGGCGGCGCCTCCGAGCAGCCGCTCGGCCCGGCGTCCAGGCCGCGGCGGGCGGGCTCCGGGCTGCTCGGTCACGGCCGCGAGGGTACGCGCCACGGCGCTCCGCCCCGGTCGCGCCGAACGCCGCGACGCAGGCCACGGGCGGCCCAAGGAGCCCGCCCGCCCCGCGCCTGACCGTCCGTTGCCGCTGCGCTGGCTAGCCTGGGCAGATGCGTGCGCTCGTGGTGGCCAACCCCGCGGCGACGACGACCACCCGGGGGGTGCGGAACGACGTCCTCACCACCCTGGCCGGGGACCTCAAGGTGGACCTCGCCGAGACCGCCCACCGCGGCCACGGCCGCGACCTGGCCCGGCAGGCCCGGACCGAGGGGGTCGACGTCGTCGTGGCCCTCGGCGGCGACGGCACGGTCAACGAGGTGGTCAACGGCCTCCTCGCCGACGGCCCGGGGCCGGACGTGCCCGTCCTCGCCGTCGTGCCGGGCGGGTCGACGAACGTCTTCTCGCGCGCCGTCGGTCGCTCCCGGGACCCCCTGACGGCGGCGACGGAGATCGTCGACTGCCTCCGGGACGGCCGCACCCGCCGCGTGGCCCTGGGGACGGCCAGTGCCCGCGGGACGACGACGAGGCCCGCGCACGTCCCCGACCCGGCGCTCGCCCAGGCCGTCGCCGACACCGCGGCGGCGACCCACCCCGAGTGGACCGACCCCCGCTGGTTCGTCTTCTCCGCCGGCCTGGGGTTCGACGCCGACGTCATCGGCCGGGTAGAGGCGCACCGGGCCCGTGGACGCCGGTCCACCGGCCTGCTCTACGTGCGGGAGGCCACGAGCGCCTTCGTGCTGGGCCACGAGCGCCGGCGCCCCGCGATGACGCTGGAGCTGCCCGAGGAGCCGGCGCTGGACGGGCTGTTCCTGTGCCTGGTCTCCAACGTCGCGCCCTGGACCTACCTGGGCACGCGGCCGGTGAACCCGAGCCCGGAGGCGTCCTTCGAGACCGGGCTGGACGTCTTCGCGATGGGCCGCATGGGCGTCTTCCGGATGCTGCACCACGTGCGGCAGGTCTTAGCCCGGCGGCCCGACGCCCGGGGCCGCGGGGTGCACCGTCGGCACGACCTGCCGTGGCTCACGCTGACCGCGGAGCGGCCCCAGGGCTGGCAGGTGGACGGCGACCACCTGGGGACGGCGACGGGGCTTCGGGTGACCAGCGTCCCGGCCGCCCTGCGCGTCGTCGGCTGACGCCGGCGGGAGCATCGCAGCGAGCGCCAGCGAGCGAGGAGCGGACCGGTGGCGGAAGCCGACCCGTGGACACCGTCGGCTGACGCCGGCGGGAGCATCGCAGCGAGCGACCGAGCCGACAGCGAGTGAGCATCGCAGCGAGCGCCAGCGAGCGAGGAGCGGAGCGAGCGCGGAGGCGAGCGGGATCGCAGCGAGCGAGGAGCGGACCGGTGGCGGAAGCCGACCCGTGGACACCGTCGGCTGACGCCGGCGGAGGACTGAGAGGTCTCGCTGTCCGGCCTCTCACCTGCGTCTTCGTGCACATCTGGGCGCGGTTGTCAACGCTCGACACGCGTCCGACCCGAGTCGAGTGGCGCACCTAGCATGCCCGTGGTGAGCTTGCTCACGAGGGGTCGACCGAAGCCCTCGATCTGCTTGACAGGTCTCCTCTGCGTGAAAACATCGCGGGAGGAAAGCAACCTGTCGGTAACAAATGCACGAAGTCGCTGTGCCATGGCGCTGGACACCCCGGTGCCGGCCTGCGGAGCGGTCCGAGGCCGGCGACTGATGCACCACACCGTAGACGACATCGAGGAGATCACCGCCATGGACTGGCGCCACCGCGCGCTCTGCCGCGACGAGGACCCGGAGCTGTTCTTCCCCATCGGGACGACCGGCCCCGCCCTCGGTCAGATCGAGCAGGCCAAGGGTGTGTGCCGGCGCTGCCCCGTCGTGGAGTCCTGCCTGGACTGGGCCCTGCGCTCGGGTCAGGACTCCGGCGTCTGGGGCGGGCTGTCCGAGGACGAGCGGCGCGCCCTCAAGCGGCGCCAGGCTCGCACTCGGGTGCACACCGCCTGACCCACGCCGGCACCCGGGCTCTCCGCCCGGCACCGCCGCACCGCACCGCCACGAGGCCGGTCCCGGAGTTCCGGGGCCGGCCTCGTGGCGTCCGCGGGCTCGACGGCGTCAGCGGCGGATGCGGCCGGCCCCCGGGAGGCTGAGGACCACCTCGGTGCCCGGCTGCCCGTCCTCCGGCGCCCCCATGGCGAGCGTGCCGCCCAGCTCACTGGTGACCAGCGTCCGCACGATCTGCAGGCCCAGGCCGTCGCTGGTCGCCGGGTCGAAGCCGGCCGGCAGGCCACGCCCGTCGTCCCGCACCCGGACGACGAGGTCGTCGCCGTCCCGCTCGGCGACCAGCTCGATCGAGCCGGGGCTGCCGTCCGGGAACGCGTGCTCGGCGGCGTTGTGCAGCAGCTCGGTGACCGCGAGGACCAGGGGCGTGGCGGCGACCGCCGGCAGCTCGCCGAACCGGCCGACGCGCCGGGTGCGGGCCGCCGGGCCGACCGAGGTCAGGTCGCCGAGCATGGGCAGCACCTGGTCGAGGACCGCGTCGACGGCGACGACGTCCTCGCGGCTGCCGGCCAGCGTCTCGTGCACCACCGCGATCGAGGCCACCCGGCGCACCGACTCCTCGAGCGCCTCGCGCGCGGCGGGCTCGGTCATCCGGCGGGCCTGCAGCCGCAGCAGCGCGGCCACCGTCTGCAGGTTGTTCTTCACGCGGTGGTGGATCTCGCGGATCGTGGCGTCCTTGGTGAGCAGCGCCCGGTCGCGCCGGCGGACGTCGGTGACGTCGCGGACCAGCACCAGCGCGCCGGCCTCCGCACCCGGGGCCTGCAGCGGCAGCGCCCGGACCAGCATCGTGCCCGCGAGGCCCTCCACGTCCATCGGGTCGGGGAACCGGCCGCCGACCGCCGCGCGGATGCCGGCCGCCACCGCCTCGCCGGCCACCCGGTCGGCCGCCGCGTTGCGGGTCAGCCGGGCCAGGTCGGCGCCGACGACGTCCCCGATGACGCCCATGCGGCGATACGCCGACAGCGCGTTGGGGCTGGCGTAGACGGCGAAGCCGTCGTCGTCCAGCCGGACCAGGCCGTCCCCCACCCGCGGGCTCAGCTCGGCGTCCAGGATCTTCTGGGGCGGGAAGGTGCCGGCCGACACCATGAGACAGAGGTCGGCGGCGATGTCGAGGTAGGTCAGCTCCAGGGTCGACGGGGACCGGGTGACCGCCAGGTTCGTGTCCCGGGCGAGGACGGCGACCACGACGCCGTCGTGCCGCACCGGGATCACCTCGCGGCGGCGCGGGGCCACGCCCGACCAGTCCGGCTCGCCCTCCGTGACCGGGCGCCCCTCCCGGTGGGCCACCTCGAACGGCTCGGCGGGCGGCCCGTCCACCTCGCTGCCGACGAGGTCGTCGGGCTGGCTGGTCGGCGCCGTGAGCGGCCGGACCTGCGCCACGCACCACCACGAGCCGCTGGCCAGCGGGACCCAGAGGGTGAGGTCGGCGAAGGAGAGGTCGGCCAGCAACTGCCAGTCGGCGACCAGCCGCCGGGCGTGGTCGACCTGTTCGGGCGCGGAGGCCGCCCCGCGGGTGAGGCGTTCGGAGAGGCTGCTCATGGTGCCTCCGAGGGTAGATAGGGGGTCTCCTCCCCCCACCCGCTCCCGGGCTCGCGGCGGGACCCCCTCCACGAGGGCCACCTACGCTCGGGCCGTGGTCTCCCCCGCCGGTGCGCCGTCCGTGCCCGCCGAGCCCGCCGTGTCGGTCGGGCCGGCCCGGCCGGAGGACTTCCCCGCCATCGCCGACCTGACCGTCCGCGTCTACGTCGACGGCGGGCTGACCGGCCCCGGGTACACGCCCGAGCTGGCCGACGTCGAGGGCCGGGCCACCCGTGCCGAGCTGCTGGTCGCCCGCGACTCGGACGGGCGGGTCGTCGGCAGCGTCGCCCTCGTGCTGGACGGGGACTTCGGCGAGGTGACCGAGTCCGACGACGAGGCCGCCTTCCGCATGCTCGTCGTCGACCCCGCGGTCCAGGGTCAGGGTGTCGGCACGCTGCTGGTGACCACGTGCCTGCACCGGGCCCGGGCGGCCGGCAAGCGCCGGATGGTGCTCTCCACCGGCCCCACCATGACCGCCGCGCACCGGCTCTACGAACGGCTGGGGTTCACCCGGCTGCCGGAGCGGGACTGGGCGCCCGTCCCGGGCATCGACCTGATGGTGTACGCGCTGGAGCTCTAGTCGGCCGTCGACGACACCGTGGCGATGAGGTCGCCCTCCTGCAGCACCTCGCCCTCCACGACGTGCAGCTCACGCACCGTGCCGGCCTGCTCGGTGAGGACGGGGATCTCCATCTTCATCGACTCGAGGATCACCAGGGTGTCGCCCGCCGAGACCTCGCTCCCCGGCTGAACGAGCACCTTCCACACGCTCGACACCATCTCGGCGTGGATCTCCTCGACCGCCACCGGCACCTCCTCGCTGACCTGCGTCCATCCAAGCACGCGGGCCGACGGCGGCCGTCCGGTCAGCTCCTCCGGGCGGCGTGGCCGGCGGCGAGCCGGTCGAGCACGGGGAGGATCTCGGGCCCGTCGTGCGGAACGCCGGTCTCCGGCAGGCCGGTGAGGACCTCGCTGGCCGCTCGGGCCGCGGTGGCGGTGTCGGGGCCGCTGGCGCTCACGGTTGCGAGCAGGGCGTCGTACCAGCCGTCGAGCCGGTCGCCGGGGTCGTAGCCGCTCACCGCCACCAGCTCGACGTCCGGCCTCGCTCCCGTCCGCCGTCCCGACTCCGGCAGCCGGCCGGTGACCCGGCCGGCCGATCCAGGCGGCAGGGTCGACCGCAGCTGGACGACGACCGCCTTGCGCGGCGTGCGGCCGGCCGTCTCCCGGGTGACGGCGCGGCCCCGCACGGCGCTGCGCAACGCCAGGTCGACGGCGTCCACGCCGTGCGCCCGCTCGAGGACGGCCATGTCGAGGGAGAACCCGGCGGCCACCTCGGCGAGCTCGCCGTCGGGCGAGATGCCGACGGTGACCAGGCCGCGCCAGCCGATCTCCGACAGCCGCTCAGCCGCGGGCGGGAGCTCGACCGGTTCGTCGGGGGTCCAGGAGACCCGGGCGATGCCGGCGGCGCGGTCGCGGGAGACCGGCGTGGTGTAGCGGAGCCCGGCGTCGGTGACCCAGGCGAGGAGGCCCCGCTCGCTGGCCGGCTCGACCCCGTCCCCGCCCAGCCGCTCCAACACGGCCGCGGACGGCCCGACCCAGGTCAGCCCGGCGGCGACGACGGCGCCGGCCAGCCGGGCATTGCCGGCCAGCGCGGGCGGCACCGGGAGGACGGCGGCGACCCCGCTGCGCCGGGCGGCCTCGACGATCCGGTCGACGGCGAGGTAGGACTCGGCCGCCGGCGCCGGGCCGAGCAGCACGGCGTCGTCGGCCAGCCGGACGTGCCGGGCGGACCGCTCGGCCTCGGAGTGGACGGCGACGGCCTTGACGCCCAGTCGCGAGCAGGCCGCCACAACCGCGCACGCCGCCGGGCCGCGCCCCGCCACGAGCACGCTCTCGATCCCGCCCTGTGGCACCGTGCCGTCCTCCCCGAGTGCACCGTCGTCCGTCCCCAGCCTCACCGCTGCCCGGCCGGACCGCCACAGGCAGGCCCGGGCGGGCGCGTGAGAAGCTGGGGCGTCAGCTTGACGGGTCGACCGGTGCCACGCACACGGGGGCACCGGGGCACGGACGCAGAAGGGCCCCTCGGGGCCGGAACACCGACGAGGAGAGGAGGGCAGCGATGTCCAAGCGTGGACGCAAGCGGCGCTCCCGCAAGGGGAACAAGGCCAACCACGGCAAGCGCCCCAACGCGTGACGACAGCCCCGGGAGCATCGAGCGAGCGCCAGCGAGCGAGGCGCGGACCGGGGCGGGGAGCACGCTGAGAGAGTGCCCCGTCTTCCGGGACGGGGCCCCGACGCGAGAGGCCCGGGACCCTGACGGGTCCCGGGCCTCTCGCGTTCAGCAGTCGTCAGGCGGTGGGGCGCTCCTGCGTCCGCTCGGCGGACACGCGCTCGACGCTCACCTGGGTGCCGTCCTCCTCGAAGGCGACGCTGGTCAGCTGGACCTTGATCCGGTCGCGCAGGCCGGGCGGCGGGGCGTCCCCACCGCAGCGACGGCGGACCAGCGCCTTGAACTCCTGCTCGATGCCGAACTGCCGGAGACAGGGCGAACAGTCCTCGAGGTGCTCGGCGATGAGGTCACGGCGGGCGTCGTCGGTCTCGTGGTCGAGGAACTCGAAGACGTGGGACAGCACGTCGTCGCACGAGTGGATCTCGATCGGGTCGCCCCGGTCCTCGTCGCTCACGACTGCGTCGCCTCCTCGCCGGTGCCGGCGCGGACGAAGCCGCGCTCGCGTGCGTAGTCGGCCAGCAGCTTCTGCAGCCCCCGGCGACCGCGGTGCAGACGGGACATCACCGTGCCGATGGGCGTGCCCATGATCTCGGCGATCTCCTTGTAGGCGAACCCCTCGACGTCGGCGAGGTAGACCGCCAGCCGGAAGTCCTCCGGCAGCTGCTGGAGGGCCTCCTTGATGTCGGAGTCCGGCAGGTGGTCCAGCGCCTCGATCTCGGCCGACCGCAGCCCGCTGGAGGTGTGCTCCTCGGCGGCGTACAGCTGCCAGTCCTGCACCTGGTCGGTGGGGTACTGCTGCGGCTGGCGCTGCTTCTTGCGGTAGCTGTTGATGTAGGTGTTCGTCAGGATCCGGTACAGCCAGGCCTTGAGGTTGGTGCCCTCGGCGAACTGGTGGAACGCGGAGTAGGCCTTGACGAAGGTCTCCTGGACGAGGTCCTCGGCGTCGGCGGGGTTGCGGGTCATCCGCAGCGCCGCCGGGTAGAGCTGGTCGAGGAAGGGCAGCGCGTCGCGCTCGAAGCGGGCGTCGCGCTCGGCGCGCGTCTCCGCCACCTCGGTACGGCTGCCGCCTGCGCGCGCCTCGGGGACCTCCACCGGGGCGGTCTCGGGGTTCAGGTCCGCGGACTCCTCAGGCACCGACCGTCCTCTCTGCGGACCCCGGACGCGGGGTACCGCCTCGGTCGATCCTAGCCGCGCGGTGTCGGGGCGGCCCGGGGGCCGCCGGTGCGCGACCCGGTGGCGGGCGCTGGAGGACAGGGCGTTGCTCACGGGCTGTCCAACCGCGCCGGTGCGCGCCTCCATTCCCGTGCGACCCGGATCTCCGTCGCCGTCCCCTGGGCCCCTGGCTAGGCTCCCGCGCCGTGGCGGCGACCCCGGCGGTGCGGGCCCTGGAGAAGGCCCGCGTGCGGCACACCCTGCACCCCTACGACCCTGAGCACCCCTCCGACCAGGGGCACGGCGAGGCCGCCGTGGCCGCGCTCGGCGCCGACGCGCGTCAGGTCTTCAAGACCCTGGTGACCCGGGTGGACGGCGCCCTCACCGTCGCCGTCGTCCCGGTGAGCGGCAGCCTTGATCTCAAGGCGCTGGCCGCCGCCGCGGGCGGACGCCGGGCCGCGATGGCCGAGCCGGCCGACGCCGAGCGGACGACGGGCTACGTGCTCGGCGGCATCAGCCCCCCTGGGCCAGCGCAAGGCCCTGCCGACCGTGGTCGACGAGTCCGCGCTCGGCTTCGACACAGTGCTGGTGAGCGCCGGCCGGCGGGGCCTGCAGGTCGAGCTGGCCCCGGCCGACCTGGTGCGGCTCACCCGGGCCCGCACCGCCCCCATCGGCCGCTGAACGCCGTCGCTCTCCGCGGAGAACGACGGGAGTGTCAGCGACGGTTTCCGCGGAGAACGTCCGGGGTGTCAGGAGCCGGGGGCCGCGTACGGGGTGAGCAGCTGGTCGACCGGCGCGTGGTCGTCGGTGAGCACCTCCGCGTCCCCGACGAACCCGTCCAGCCGCTCGCCGTCGGTCACCCGCCAGGTCAGCCCGTGCCCGCGCAGCGCCGCGTCGATCGCCGCGGTGGGCAGCGGCTGCCGGGAGGCGACCGCGACGACGTTGCCGCCGTCGTCCCCCGCCAGCACCGCATCCCGGGCCAGCAGGCCCACGTGCGGGAAGACGGCGCGCAGGGTGGCCAGCTCCGCGCGGACGAAGCCCATCGGCGGGTGGTCGATGAGGTTCGCGACGTACACGCCGCCGTCGGTGAGCGCGTCGTCGACGAGCCCGAGCGCCTCCACGGTGGTCAGCTGCCACGGCACCGACAGCCCACCGAAGGCGTCCCCCACCACGAGGTCGCGCTCCCCCCGCGGCTCGTCGGCCAGGCCCACCCGGGCGTCGACGACCCGGACCCGCAGCTCGTCGCTCTCGACCAGCCCGAGCTGCTCGCGGTCCATCGCGACCACGCCGGGGTCGACCTCCAGCACGAGACTCGTCGTCCCGGGGCGGACCTCGGCCAGGTAGCGCGGCACGGTGACCCCGCCGCCGCCCAGGTGCAGCGCCGACAGCGGCTGCCCCTCCGGGGTCATCGCGTCGGTGACCGCGGCGATCGCCCGGACGTACTCGAACTCCAGGTGCGTGGGGTCGGCGAGGTCGACGTAGGAGTGCCGCAGGGTGTCGAGCCGGAGCACCCGGCCGGTCTCCCGCTCGGGATCGGCCGCCACCCGTGCGCAGTGGTAGGCGGTCTCGGCCTCGCACGGCGTCGGCGCGACGGCCGCCAGCAGCGAGCCGGCGAGCGCGAGCACGAAGAGGCCGACCGGCACCCGGCCCGCGCCGCCGCCGGCCCGGCGGTGCAGCAGCAGCCCCACGGCGCCCCCGGCGAGCACGGTGACCAGGCCGGTACCGACGAGGATGCCGCTGGTCGGGAAGATCGCGATGAGCAGGAACCCGGTGACGAACGTGGCCGCGATCCCCCCGAGGGTCCCGATGCCCGACAGCCGGCCGACGACGGAGCCGGTCTCGGCCAGGCTGGCCAGCTGCAGCTTCACCACCATGGGCGGCACCGCCGACAGCAGCGCGGCCGGGACGACGACGGCGACCGCGGCCAGCAGCAGCACGCTGCCGGCGTCCGCCCCGGTCAGCCACGAGCCGGCGAAGCGGACCAGCGGGAGGACGGCGACGACCAGCGCGCCGCCGGCGACCATGAGCGGGGCGATCAGCCGCCGGGGGTCGGTGCGGTCGGCGGCCCACCCGCCGGACCACGCGCCGAGCGCGATCGCGGCCAGGGCGAACCCGATGACGGCGGTGTTGGTCTGCAGCGTGATGCCGACGTAGGGCGCGATCAGCCGCAGCCCGGCGATCTCGAGCACGAGCACCGCGCCCGAGCACAGGAACGTGACGACCACGGCCACCCAGTCCGGCAGGGCGCCCGGCCGGGTCGCGGGCTCGACCGCCTCCTCGATACCGGCCACCTCAGAACAGCGCGGGCTGGTCGGCCGGCGCGCTGACCGACTCGGCGCGGGCGGTCAGCTCGGCGCCGTTGTTCTTGACGCTGTTGACGGCGGTGGTCACCGGCCGCAGCTCCAGCCCCTCCACCAGCTCGGGCGGGGTGGGCTCGGTCAGCGCCTCGACGTCGTCCCGCCCCGGGTCGAGCCAGTCCGCCCAGCGCTCCTGGGGCAGCAGGAGCGGCATCCGCTCGTGGATCTCGGTGAGCGCGCCGACGGCGGGGGCGGTGACCACGGTGCAGGTGTACAGCCGGTCCTCACCCCGACCCCAGACCTCCCACAGCCCGGCGAAGGCGAGCACCGAGCCGTCCTCGGGGGTGATGAAGTAGGGCTGCTTGCCCGGGGAGTCCAGGCGCTTGGCCCACTCGTACCAGCCGTCGGCGGGCACCAGGCAGCGCCGGGAGCGGGCGGCGGCCCGGAACGCCGGCTTGTCGGTGAGCGACTCGACCCGGGCGTTGAGCAGCCGGTTGCCGACGGAGGCGTCCTTCGCCCACGAGGGCACCAGCCCCCAGCGGACCGAGCGCAGCTCGCGGTGCCCGCCGCCGGTCGGGCTGCCCTCGGCGTCGCGCTCCTTCTTGTGCCGCACGACGTAGACGTCCTTGGTCGGGGCGACGTTGTAGTCGGCCGGCAGCGCGGACTGCCCCTCGGCGCGGACCGCCTCGAACTCCAGGACGAGGTCCTCCGGACGGCGGCTGGCGGCATAGCGGCCACACACGGTGCGCACTCCCTCCCCGGGCGGGCGCAGGTCCGCCCGGACGACGGCCGGCGACCCCTGCGGTCGCGAGCCTAGATCCGACTCCCGTCCGGTGCGGGCCCCTGCGCGTGCCCACAGGGGTCAGGGGTAGACCTGGGGTGCGACACAAATCGACACGCGACGGAGGACACACAGCAGTGACCACCACCGAGACCTCCCCGGCCGGCAAGACCGCGAGCGACGCCGGCGACCGGCCGTACGCGACGGTCGACCCCACCACCGGACGGACCGAGAAGGAGTTCCCCTTCCTCGACAGCGGCGAGGTGGAGGGCGTCGTCGACAGGGCGCACGCGGCCTTCCTGGAGTGGCGCCGCCGCTCCGTCGACGACCGCGCCGCCGTCGTCGGGCGCATCGGCGAGCTGGTGACCGAGCGCCGGGACGACCTCGCCGCGCTGATCACGAAGGAGATGGGCAAGCCCGTCCGCGAGGCCGCCGGCGAGGCGATGCTCGTGGCCGGCATCTTCGACTACTACGCGAAGAACGGCCCGCGCTTCCTCGAGCCGCGGCCGATCGACGTCATGGACGGCGAGGCGGTCGTGGTCAACGAGCCGACCGGTGTCCTGCTGGCCATCGAGCCGTGGAACTTCCCGCTGTACCAGGTGGCCCGGGTGGCCGCGCCCAACCTCGTGCTGGGCAACGCCATCCTGCTCAAGCACGCGGAGAACAACCCGCAGACCGCCCTGGCCCTGGAGCAGCTGTTCCACGACGCCGGCGTCCCCGAGGGCGTCTACACCAACCTGTTCCTGCGGATCTCCGACGTCGAGAAGGTCATCGCGCACCCGCACGTGCATGGCGTGACGCTGACCGGCAGCGACCGGGCCGGCAGCGCGGTGGCCTCCCTGGCCGGCCGGTACCTGAAGAAGTCGGTGCTCGAGCTCGGCGGCAGCGACCCGTTCATCGTGCTCGACGCCCCCGAGCTGCAGAAGACGGTCAAGGCCGCGGCGATGTCGCGGACGATGAACGCCGGCCAGGCGTGCATCGCCGCCAAGCGGTTCATCGTCATGGACGACGTCTACGACGAGTTCGTCGCCGGCCTCGCCGAGGTCTTCCAGGGCCTGCAGCCCGGTGACCCGAGCGACCCGTCCACCCGTCTGGGCCCGCTGTCCTCCGAGCGGGCCGCGGCCGACCTCACCGCACAGGTGCAGGACGCGGTCGACAAGGGCGCGACGGTGCTGGCCGGCGGCGGCCGCCCGGACCGCGAGGGCGCCTTCGTCGACGCGACCCTGCTGGCCGACGTCACGCCGGAGATGCGGGCCTACCGCGAGGAGCTGTTCGGCCCCGTGGGCGTCGTCCACCGCGTCTCCAGCGAGGAGGAGGCGGTCCGGCTGGCCAACGACACCCCGTACGGGCTGTCGGCGACTGTGTTCAGCGGCGACGTCGAGCGCGCCCGGAAGGTGGCCGACCAGGTGGAGTCGGGCATGGTGTGGATCAACTCGCCGTCCGGCACCTCCCCCGAGCTGCCCTTCGGCGGCGTGAAGCAGTCCGGCTACGGCCGCGAGCTCTCCGAGCTCGGCATGTTCGAGTTCGCCAACCGCCGGCTGGTGCGCACGGCCGGGGCGAAGAAGGCGAGGCCTGCGGACGCCGCGGCCGCCGGCTGACCGGTGTGACGGCCCGGGTCCTGTCGCCACGGGACCCGGGCTGCCAGGCTCCGGCCATGAGATTCACGACCACGATCGAGCTCGGCGGCAAGACCGCGACGGGCATGCAGGTGCCGGCCGAGGTCGTCGAGGCGCTCGGGGCCGGGAAGCGGCCCGCGGTCACGGTCACCGTGGGCGGGCACACGTACCGCAGCACCGTCGCGCCTTTCACCGGCGCGTACTACCTCCCGCTGTCGGCGGAGAACCGGACCGCCGCCGGGATCGCCGCCGGCGACACCGTCGAGGTCGAGGTGGAGCTGGACACCGCCCCGCGGGTGGTGGAGGTCCCGGCGGACCTCGCGGCCGCGCTGGACGCCGAGCCCGAGGCCCGGCGCCGCTTCGACGCCCTCTCCTACAGCCACCAACGGCGGCACGTGCTCGCCGTCGAGGGCGCCAAGGCCGAGGCGACCCGGCAGCGCCGGGTGGCCTCGGCCGTCGCCATGCTGCTGGAGGGCTGAGCGCGCAGGGCAGACTGGGCGCCGTGACGCTGGTCTGGACGACGCCGCACCGCGCGACCCCGGTGGACGCCGTCGTGGCGCTGCCCGGGTCCAAGTCGCTGACCGCCCGTGCGCTCGTGCTGGCCGCCCTCGCCGACGGCCCGAGCCGGCTGGTGCGCCCGCTGCGGGCCCGCGACACCGACCTCATGGCCGCCGCCCTCCGCGCGATGGGCGTGCGGATCGACGACGACGGCGACGACTGGCTGGTCACCCCGGGCGCGCTGACCGGGCCCGCCGAGGTCGACGCCGGACTGGCCGGCACCGTGCTGCGCTTCCTCCCGCCGGTCGCCGCGCTGGCCACCGGACCGGTCCGGCTGGACGGCGACCCGCGGCTGCACGAGCGGCCCAACGCCGGCCTGATCGCGGCGCTGCGCGACCTCGGCGTGCGGATCGAGGACGGCGGCCGCGGCCGGGCGCCGTTCACCGTGCACGGCACCGGGCGGGTGCGCGGCGGGGCGGTGACCGTCGACGCGAGCGAGTCCTCGCAGATCGTCTCCGGGCTG
Organism: Geodermatophilus sp. CPCC 205761; assembly: GCF_051383655.1. Classification (NCBI taxonomy): domain Bacteria; kingdom Bacillati; phylum Actinomycetota; class Actinomycetes; order Geodermatophilales; family Geodermatophilaceae; genus Geodermatophilus; species Geodermatophilus sp. CPCC 205761. Next base: position 56,988 of record NZ_JALPKQ010000011.1, on the reverse strand, counting down.
CTGCTGGCCGCCGCCCGCTTCGACGAGGGCGCCGACCTGGCCCTGGCCGGCGGGCTGCCGTCGATGCCGCACGTGGAGATGACGGTGGAGTCGCTGCGCGGGCACGGCGTCGCGGTCACGCCGACCGAACGCGGCTGGCGGGTCTCCCCCGGACCGATCGCCGCCCGCGACGAGATCCTCGAGCCCGACCTCTCCAACGCCGCTCCCTTCCTCGCCGCGGCGCTGGTGACCGGCGGGCGGGTCACCGTCCGCGACTGGCCCGAGGCGACCACCCAGCCGGGGGCTCAGCTGGACCGGCTGCTGGCGGAGATGGGCGCCTCGGTGACGCGGACCGCCGAGGGGCTGCAGGTCACCGGTGGCGGCGCGGTCCGTCCGCTGGTCGCCGACCTGGGCCAGGTCGGCGAGCTGACCCCGGTGCTGGCCGCGCTGTGCGCGCTGGCCGACGGCCCCTCCCGGCTGACCGGCATCGGCCACCTGCGCGGGCACGAGACCGACCGGCTGCAGGCCCTCGACGAGGTGCTCACCGCGGTCGGCGCCGGCGTCGAGCAGCTGCCCGACGGGCTCGTCGTCACCCCCGGCCCGCGCCGGGCGGCCCGCCTGGACTCCTACGCCGACCACCGGATGGTCATGGCCGCGGCCGTCCTGGGGCTGGCGATCGAGGGCGTCGAGGTCGCCGACCCCGGCGCGGTGACCAAGACGCTGCCGGACTTCACCGACCGGTGGGCTGCGATGCTGGGAGCCGGGCACTGAGCCGCGCGATGACGACGGGCGAGCGGGCACCGCAGGGAGATGCCCGTCGCCGGCAGGGAGTGAGCATCGCAGCGGCCGGAGTCGAGCCGTGAGCCGACGCCACGACTCGCGCTCGGACGAGGACGACATCCGGTTCCGGCCCAACCCACGGGGTTCGCGGCCGCGCACCCGGACCCGCCCCAGCCACGACGACGCCGTCCCCGGCCTGGTGGTCGCCGTCGACCGCGGCCGGATGACGGTGCGGGTCGACGGGCCGGACGGCGGTCCGGTCGAGGTCACCGCGATGCGCGCCCGCGAGCTGGGCCGGCACGGGGTGGTCGTCGGCGACCGCGTGCGGATCGTGGGCGACACCAGCGGCCGTCCCGACACCCTCGCGCGGATCGTGGTCATCGAGGACCGGACGACCTCGCTGCGGCGCACCGCCGACGACACCGACCCCACCGAGCGGGTGGTGGTGGCCAACGCCGACCACCTGGTCGTCGTCACCGCGGTCACCGACCCCGAGCCGGCGCTGGGCTTCCTCGACCGCTGCCTGGTCGCCGCCTACGCCGGCGGTCTGGAACCGCTGCTCTGCCTCACCAAGACCGACCTGGACAGCCCGCAGCCGCTGCTCGACCGCTACGCGGGGCTGGACGTCGACGCCGTCCCGATGTCCCGCGAGACGTCCCTGGACGATCTCCTGGCCCGCCTGCAGGGGCGCATGAGCGTCCTGGTCGGCCAGTCCGGAGTCGGCAAGTCGACACTGGTGAACCGGCTCGTGCCCGACGCTCTCCGCGCCACCGGCGAGGTCACCAGGGTCGGCAAGGGCAGGCACGTCTCGTCGTCCACGGTCCTGCTGGACCTGCCCGGCGGCGGCACGGTCATCGACACCCCGGGCATCCGCTCCTTCGGGCTGGCCCACGTCACCGCCGAGGACGTCGTGGCCGCGTTCGACGACGTCGCCGAGGCCGCGGCCGACTGCCCGCCGGGGTGCGGGCACACCGCCGAGGACCCCGACTGCGCCCTGGACACGTGGGCCGACGCCGGCCCCCCGGCCCGCCGGGAGCGGCTGGAGAGCCTGCGCCGGCTGCTGGACGCCGTCGGCCAGCTCGGCCCCGGCTACTGACCAGGGCTTCCTACACTGGGTGCACCGGCCGGTCCCCGCCCGCGCCGGGCACACAGACGGGAGCTCCCGTGCAGCTGGACCACCTGGCCGGCGAGGCGCTGCTCGCGTCCGGGGCCCGGCTGCCCGCCGAGGCCGGCATCGAGCAGCCCAGCCTCGTCGAGCTGGCCACGGACCGGCTGCGGGCCGAGATCCTCTCCGGCGCCCTCGCGCCCGGCGAGCGCATCGTCGAGGACCAGATCCGGCGGCGCTACGGGATCAGCCGGGGGCCGCTGCGAGAGGCGCTCCGGCTGCTGGTCCAGCAGGGTCTGATCGAGCACCTGCCCCGCCGGGGCGCACGGGTGTGCGACTGGTCGCCGACCGACATCCGGCAGCTGTTCGGCATCCGGCACGTCCTGGAGCGGCACGCCGTCGCGAGCGCCCTCCCGCTGAGTGCCGAGGCCGGGGACCCCCTGGCCACCGTGCGGGACCGGCTGGCCGACATGCGCGCGGCCGAGGAGCGCGGGGACCGCCTGACGAAGGACGACGCGCATCGGGCGTTCCACGCCGCGGTCGTCGGTCTCGCCGGCAACCGGCAGCTCGAGCTGGCCCTGGCGCCGGTGCTCCTGAAACTGCAGCTGCCGATGGCGGTCAACCTGCGCCGGGAGGCCGAGCTGCACTCCCCCGGCCAGGGCCTGGACCGGCACGCGGCCATCCTGGCGGCGCTGGAGTCCGACGACGTCGACACCGTGCTCGAGGCGCTGGACCGGCACGGGGAGCTCACCTACCTGCCGCTGTGACCACCGCCCGCGGACGGCGCTGAGGACTCGCACATCCAGCCGTAACCCCGCGGGCACTGCGATCGAAACACTCGATTGTCGACAATCGACCGCATGCTCCAGGCGTCGTCCGGACCACGACCGGGCCCCACGATCGGGGCGCTGCTGACCCGCCTGCGCAGCGGCGCCACCTCCCCCACCGCGGTGGTCGACGAGGTCGCCGACGTCCTCGCCGCACGCGGGGACGACGGCGTCTGGATCAGCACGTACGACCGCTCCGCGCTCCGGGCCCGGGCAGCGCAGCTGGAAGCCGACCCCGCGGCGCGCGAGCTGCCGCTGTACGGCGTCCCCTTCGCGGTGAAGGACAACCTCGACGTCGCGGGGCTGCTCACCACCTGCGGCTGCCCGGAGTACGCCTACGTCCCGGACACCACCGCACGGGTCCTCACCCGGTTGCTCGACGCCGGCGCCGTCCTGGTGGGCAAGACCAACCTCGACCAGTTCGCGACCGGGCTCAACGGCACCCGCTCGCCCTACGGCATCCCGGCCAACGTGCACGGCGGCGACCTGATCCCGGGTGGCTCGAGCTCCGGGTCGGCGCTCGCGGTGGCCACCGGGCAGGTCCCCTTCGCGGTGGCCACCGACACGGCCGGCTCCGGCCGGGTGCCCGCCGCGCTCAACGGGATCCTCGGCGTCAAGCCGTCCCGCGGGCTGCTCAGCACCACCGGGCTGGTGCCCGCCTGCCGGTCCCTGGACTGCGTCAGCATCATGGCCACCGCCGTCGACGACGTCCGCCGGGTGCTCGACGCCGCGGCCGCCGTCGACGCCGCCGACCCCTGGTCACGGCCGCGGCAGCGCCGCTCGGTCCGCCGGCCCCGCATCGGCCTGCCACCCGCCGGCGACCTCGACTTCCTCGGCGACGAGCCGATGCGCCGGGCGCACACCGCGGCCCGGACCACGCTGCCGGCAGCGGGCGAGGTGGTCGAGGTGCCGCTCGACCCCTTCCTGCGGGCCGGCGACCTGCTCTACCAGGGCCCCTGGGTGGCCGAGCGACTCGCCGAGTTCGACCGCTTCCTCGCCGCGCACGCCGGCGCGGTGCACCCGGTCGTGGCCTCGGTCATCGAGGGCGGCCGGCGGTACACCGCCGTCGACGTCTTCCGCGCCCAGTACCGGCTGCAGGAGCTGCGGGCCGAGGTCGGCCGGCTGTTCGAGGACGTCGACGTCGTCGTCCTCCCGACGATCGCGACCACCTTCACCGTCGCCGAGGTACTGGCCGACCCGGTCGCCACCAACACCGCGCTGGGGCTGTACACGCACTGCGGCAACCTGCTCGACCTCTGCGCCGCCGCCGTGCCCGCCGGGTACACCGACGACGGCCGGCCGTGCAGCCTCATGGTCCTCGGGCCCGCCCTCGCCGACGACGTCGTCCTCGATGTGGCCGCGGGGCTGACCGGCGCCGCACCGACACCGGCCCCGGCACGGGTACCCACCGCGCCGACCGCCACCACCGAGCTGGCCGTCGTCGGCCACCACCTCGCCGGCCAGCCGCGCAACGGCGAGCTCGTCTCCCGCGGGGGCTCGCTGCTGGAGACCACCACGACGAGCGCGGACTACCGCCTGTTGCGCATCGGCGGCGCGGTCGCCGTCCCGGCGCTGCTGCGCACCGCGGCCCCCGGCGCGCGGATCGAGGTCGAGGTGTGGCAACTGCCCGCGGCTGCCCTCCCGGGGTTCCTGGCGGGACTTCCCGAGGTGCTGGCGCTCGGCCGGGTGCAGCTGGCCGACGGCCGGACGGTGTCCGGCCTGGTGAGCGACGCCTCGGTGCTCTCCGGCGCGACCGGCCACGACGTCACCGACATCACCGCGGCGGGCGGCTGGCGGCGCCACCTGGCCCGCGTGCCGGCGCCCGCCACCGCCCCGCTGCCACCGCTGGCCCTGCCCACCCCCTGAGCCGATCGCCGCTGCCTCTCCCGACCCCCGTCCCAGGAGCCTGCCGTGAGTCCATCCGTCACCGTCGCCGCCGACCCCGGTCCGTTCCCGCTGCCCGAGGCCCGGGTGGCACTCCTCGTCATCGACATGCAGCGGGACTTCCTGCTGCCCGGCGGCTTCGGGGAGAGCCTGGGCAACGACGTCACCCGGCTGCAGCGGATCGTCGCGCCCCTGGCCCGGCTGCTCGGTGCGGCCCGCGCAGCGGAGCTGTTGGTGGTGCACACCCGGGAGGGCCACCTGCCGGACCTCTCCGACTGCCCGCCGGCGAAGCTGAGGCGCGGCAACCCGAGCCAGCGGATCGGCGACCCGGGGCCCTACGGCCGGATCCTGGTCCGCGGCGAGTTCGGCCACGACATCGTCGACGAGCTCGCCCCGCTCCCGGGGGAGCCGGTGATCGACAAGCCGGGCAAGGGCGCCTTCCACGCGACCGGCCTGGCGGAGTTGCTGGACGGCCACGGCATCACCCACCTGCTGGTCACCGGCGTGACCACCGAGGTGTGCGTGCACACCACGGTCCGCGAGGCCAACGACCGCGGCTACGAGTGCCTGGTCGTCGCCGACTGCGTGGGCTCCTACTTCCCCGAGTTCCACCGCGTCGGCCTGCAGATGGTCAGCGCCCAGGGCGGGATCTTCGGCTGGGTCGCCGACTCCACCGCCGTCCTCCCCGCTCTCCTCGCGTCTCCCGCCCCCTCCCCCGTGTGAGTCAGGAGCCCCCGTCATGAGCACCGGAACCCCGGCACCGCCCACGTCCCCACCCGCCGTGACGGTCCCCTGGTGGACCCGAGGGGACACCAACGCCTTCTTCGGGCTGGCCTTCAACATCCTGGTGAACGTCCTCACCCTGACCGGGCTGATGATCGCGGTGGTCGGCCTGCCCGCCGGCGACGTCCTCGGCACGGTCCTGCCGGCCCTCGGCATCGCGCTGGTCCTGGGCAACGTCTACTACACGTACCTGGCCCGCCGGCTGTCCCGGCGCGAGGGCCGCACCGACGTAACGGCCCTTCCCTACGGGCCCAGCGTGCCGCACATGTTCATCGTCGTCTTCGTCATCATGCTGCCGATCTACCTGAGCACGAACGACCCGGTGCGGGCCTGGGAAGCGGGCCTCGCCTGGGCGTTCGTCATCGGCGTGATCGTCCTCATCGGCGCGTTCGTCGGCCCGATGATCCGCCGCTTCACCCCGCGCGCGGCGCTGCTCGGCACGCTGGCCGGCATCTCGCTGACCTTCATCTCGATGCGGCCGGCCGCCCAGATCTGGGAGTACGCCTGGATCGGCCTGCCCGTGCTCGCGATCATCCTCATCGGCTTCTTCACCGACGTCCGCCTGCCCGGGAACATCCCGGTGGGATTGGCGGCCCTGCTGGTGGGCACCGCGATCGGCTGGATCGGCGGCGCGATGTCGGTGCCCGACGTGACGGCGGCGGCCAAGGACATCGCGGTCGGGCTGCCCGACCTGCGCGTCGACATGCTGCTCCGCGGGCTGTCCGACCTCGCCCCGCTGCTGGCCACGGCGATCCCGCTCGGCGTCTACAACTTCACCGAGGCGATGAGCAACGTCGAGAGCGCCGCGGCCGCCGGGGACAGCTACAACCTGCGTAGCGTGCTGCTCGCCGACGGCACCGGGGCGATCGTCGGCTCCGCACTGGGCTCCCCGTTCCCACCGGCGGTCTACATCGGTCACCCGGGCTGGAAGGACGCCGGCGGGCGCGCCGGTTACTCGATGGCCAGCGGGGTGTTCATCGCGGTGCTGTGCTTCCTCGGCCTGTTCGGGTTGCTGTCGGCGCTGCTGCCGCTGCCGGCGATCGTGCCGATCCTGCTCTACATCGGCCTGCTCATCGGCGCCCAGGCGTTCCAGGCGGTGCCGCGCATCCACGCCGCCGCCGTGGTGATCGCGATCCTGCCCAACATGGCCTCCTGGGCCACCGGGCTGATCGACAACTCGCTGGCCGCGGCCGGGACGTCCGCAGCGGAGGTCGGCAACGAGGCCCTCGGCAACGCCGGGGTGGTCTACGGCGGGCTGAACACGTTCGGCCAGGGCGCGGTCCTGGCCGGCCTGGTGCTCGGGGCGCTGGTCACGTTCCTCATCGACAAGCGGTTCGTCGCCGCGGCCGCGGCGGCCGCCTGCGGCGCCGTCCTGAGCTTCATCGGCCTCGTCCACGCCCCGCAGGTCGACTGGGCGGCCAATCCGCCGGTCGCCCTCGGCTACCTGCTGTTCGGAGCGGTGTGCCTCGGCTACGGCCTGCTGGGCCGGAACCCTCAGCCGGTGACCGTGGCAGCCGAGCACGCCCCCACGCCCCCGGCCGCGGACGCCGCGCCCCTCGCCGACCCGACCGTGCCCGAGCCGCGGACGGTGCAGGGCGCGGCGACCGAGCCCACCGCCTGACCGGGAGCCTGCGCAGGCGCCCAGGAGGGGCCGTCCTCAGACGTCGACCCAGCCGCCGCTGCGCCAGTAGAGGCCGGCCTCGCGGGTGAGCAGCCCCTCGTCGACCAGGTGGCGGCGCAGCGCGGCCGTGTCGGGGTGCCAGACCGCGAGCAGCGCGTTGACCTCCCGCTCCGGGTACCGGACTCCGACGTCGAACACCCGCACCAGGTGCTCGAGCACCACCCGGCGCTTGCTCCGCTGGGCCGGGATCGAGACCAGCCGCCCGCCGCGCACGAACGCGGACAGGACGGCGTCCTCGGCTGGGTCGTCCGACAGCGGCTCGGGCGGCGGCGCGGACCGCGCGGCGGCCCGGGCGGCGGCGCCGAAACGGTCGGTCAGCAGCTCGAGGTCGTGCCGGTCACGGCGCACCAGGCCGGCGCGGGCCAGCCGCCGGGCGGCCAGGGCGACGTCCTTGAGGGTGAGCCCGCTGGCCTGCGCGACCTCCTCGATCGTCCCGGCACCGAGGGCGAGGGCGGCGACGACCTTGAGGCGGGCCGGGTCGGCGAGCAGGCCGGCGATCGTCGCGGCGTCCACGTCCTCGACGGTATCCGCGCGTGCCCGTATCGGGACGCCGCCGGATCAGCTGCGCGGTGTTCGACCGGCCGCCCGCTAGGTTCGGTGCCCATGACACCGGGCCGGGACTACACGGGGGACATGCACCTCGCGCACGTGCTCGCCGACCAGGCGGACTCCATCAGCCTCGACCGGTTCCGTGCGCTGGACCTCCAGGTCGACACGAAGCCGGACCTCACACCGGTCACCGACGCCGACCGGGCGGTCGAGGAGCAGCTGCGGATCACGCTGGCCCGCGCCCGCACCCGCGACGCGGTGCTGGGCGAGGAGATGGGCATGACCGGGCACGGCCCGCGGCGCTGGGTGCTCGACCCGATCGACGGGACGAAGAACTTCGTGCGGGGCGTGCCGGTGTGGGCCACGCTCATCGCGCTGTTCGACGGCGACGAGCCGGTGGTCGGCCTGGTCTCGGCGCCGGCGCTCAACCGCCGCTGGTGGGCGGCCAAGGGGGTCGGTGCCTGGACCGGACGGCGGCTGGAGTCGGCCAGCCGCTGCCGGGTCTCGAACGTGACCACGCTGGGCGACGCGAGCCTGTCCTACTCGAGCCTGTCGGGCTGGGAGGAGCGCGGCCTGCTCGGCGGCTTCCTCGACCTCACCCGGGCGATGTGGCGGACCCGCGCCTACGGCGACTTCTGGAGCTACGTGCTGCTGGCCGAGGGGGCGGTGGACATCGCCTGCGAGCCCGAGGTGTCGCTGTGGGACCTCGCCGCCCTCGACGTCATCGTGCGGGAGGCCGGCGGCCGGTTCACCGACCTGGCCGGCACCCCGGGCCCGGCCGGCGGCAGCGCGCTGGCCACCAACGGGGCGCTGCACGACGCCGCGCTCGGCCTGCTCCGCCAGCCGCACCCGGCCTGAGCCGGGGGGCGCCCGACCGGCCGGGAGCCGGCCGGGCGCCCGCTCAGTGACCGACCGGGCCGCTGCCGGTCCCCTGCCCGCGGCCGCCCTGGAACCGGCGCCGGGCCTCGTCGATCTTGGCCTTGGTCTTCGGGTCCTTCGCCAGCTGCTGGGCCTTCTCGGTCACCTGCCGGACGGCCTGCTTCCCCTTCGGGCTGTTGGCGAGCTGGGTGAGCTTGGTGAACATCGACGCCATGCGAACGCGTCTCCCTTCCGTTCGGCCGGGACCGTCGTCCGGTCCCGCTGCCCGTCCAACGGCGCGGGCGCTCCCGCCGTTCCGGTCACCCCGCGCGCCAGCGACGGGCGGCGTCCACCAGGGCCGGTGACGGCCGCGGCTCCACCGGCCGGCCGGGCTCCCGCCGCGGGACGACGTCCGCGCCGGTGCCCCGGGCGGCCAGCAGCGCCGCACCGACCGCGGACGCGCTGCGCAGGGGCAGGTACCGCACCGGGACCCCGAGGACGTCAGCGACCAGCTGCTGCACGACCGGCGCCCGGCCGCCGCCCCCGGTGAGCACGACCGGCCCGCCGCCGCCGAGCAGCTCCGCCGCCGCCCCCACGGCGAACACCACCCCCTCGACGGCCGCCCGGGCGAGATCGGCGCGGGTGGTGCCGGCCGAGAGCCCCGTCCAGCCGCCCCGGTCGGCCGGTCCCGCGACCCCGCCGCGCTCGCCGGTCAGGAACGGGCGGAACACCACTCCGCCGGCGCCCGGCGGCGCCGCCGCCGCGGCCTCGAACAGCTCGGCCGGCCGGAGGCCCAGGACGCCGGCGACCCACGACCACGCCAGCCCGCCGTTCTGCAGCGCGGCCATCGCGTACCAGCCGCCCTCGACGTCGGCGTAGCAGTGCACCGGCGGGTCGTCGGCCGGCGCCGGCGTCCGACCGGGCGCGAGCACCTGGACGCCGGTGCCCAGGTTCACCTGCCGGCCCGCCCGGGTGCCCGCCGCGAGCAGCGCCAGCGGCGTGTCGGCGCCGCCGACGACGATCGGCACCTCGCCGACCGCGAGCGCGGCCGTGCCGGCGACCTCGGCCGACGGCCGCACCTCCGGCAGCAGCACCGGGTCGATCCCGGCGGCGGCGCAGGCGGGCGGCGACCAGCCGTCGGCGACGACGTCCCACAGCAGGGTGGCCGAGGCGTCGCTGCGGTCGGTGACCCGGACCGCGTCCGGGACGAGGGCGGCCCGCAGGGCGTCCTTGGGCAGCAGCACCGCCTGCGCCCGCCGGAGCAGCTCCGGCCGGTGCGCGGCCAGCCAGGCGAGCACCGGGCCGGTCATGCCGGCGACCAGCGGGTTGGCCAGCGCGGCGCGGGCGTCGTCCGGCAGGGCGCGCCAGCGGGCCACCTCGGCGGCGGCGCGCGCGTCGGGCCACAGCACGGCCGGCGCGAGGGGGGTGCCGGCGGCGTCGACGAGGACGGTGCCGTGCATCTGCCCCGACAGCCCCAGGCCCCGCACCCGGCGCCCGGCGACGGCGGGCGCGATCCGTGCCAGCGCGGCGTCGAACGCGCGCCGCCAGAGAGCGGGGTCGGTCTCGGCCCAGCCCGGCCGAGGGCGGGCGAGGTCGTAGCCGGACTCCTCCTCCGCCACCACCGCCCCCGACTCGTCGAGCGCGACCAGCTTGAGCCCGCTGGTGCCGACGTCGGCACCCAGCAGGACGTCGCTCACCGGAGCCGGTGGACGGTGCCGCCGCTGCGGCCGTTCCGGTCGGCGAGCAGGCCCGCGAGGGTGCTGAGGGCGATCTCCGGCGGGGTGCGGGAGCCGATGTCCAACCCGATCGGCCGGTGCACCCGGGCGACCTCCTCCGGCGGCACCCCGAGCGCGGCGAGGGCCGCGACGTGCGGGCCCTCGTGCCGCGGGTTGCCCATCACGCCCACCCACCGCACCGGCCGGGCGAGCGCGTCGCGCAGCACCTCGCCGAGCTCGGGCCGGTGGTGGTCGGTGACCACGACGTCGGCGTGCTCGAGCTCGAGCAGCCCGTCCAGGTCGGCGAAGCCGGCCGCCTCGCCACGGGTCGGGTCGGGGTCGAGCACCAGCGTGCGGAAGCCGAGCTCCGGGCCCCAGCGCCGGAGCACCTCGGCGACCGGGGAGGCGAAGACGGCCACGAGGACCCGCCCCGTCGCCTCGGCGGACGGCGCACCGTGGGCCACCCCGCAGGTCGGGTCGCTCATCTCACCGGCTCCGGGCTGTCGCCGTAGGCGTACGACGAGTCCGGGTACCGCCCGCCGACCGCGGCCCCGGGGGGCGCGATCCGCGCCAGCCGGTCCAGCTCGTCGGGCGACAGCTCCAGGGCGACCGCGCCGACGTTCTCCTCCAGGTAGCGGCGGCGCTTCGTGCCCGGGATCGGCACCACGTCGTCCCCCTGCGCCAGCACCCACGCCAGCGCCAGCTGCCCGGGCGAGCACCCCTTCTCCTCCGCCATGGCGCGGACGGCGTCGACCAGTCGCAGGTTGGCCTCGAGCGCCTCCCCAGTGAACCGCGGGTGGCCGCGGCGCCAGTCGTCCTCGGCGAAGTCGTCGGGGCCGGTGATGGCCCCGGTGAGGAAGCCACGGCCCAGCGGGCTGAACGGCACGATGCCGATCCCGTGCTCGCGGGCCACGGCCAGGACCTCCCCCTCGACGTCGCGGGTCCACAGCGACCACTCGCTCTGCAGCGCCGCGATCGGGTGGACGGCGACCGCGCGGCGGACCGAGGCGGCGCTGGCCTCGGACAGCCCCAGGTACCGGACCTTGCCCTGCTGCACCAGCTCGGCCATCGCCCCGACGGTGTCCTCGATCGGCACCCGCGGGTCCACCCGGTGCTGGTAGTAGAGGTCGATCACGTCGACGCCGAGCCGGCGCAGGCTCGCCTCCGCGCAGGCGCGCACGTTCTCCGGGCGGCCGTCGATGTCCATGCCGCCGCGGTCGTTGCGGGACAGGGTGAACTTGGTGGCCAGCTGCACCTCGTCCCGCCGGCCGGCGATCGCCTCGCCCACGAGCTGCTCGTTGTGCCCGTCGCCGTAGACGTCCGCGGTGTCCAGCAGCGTGACGCCGAGGTCCAGGGCGCGGTGGAGGGTCGCGACCGACTCGTCCCGGTCGGCCGCGCCGTACATCTGGCTCATCCCCATGCAGCCCAGACCGAGGGTGGAGACGACCAGGCCGTCGCAGCCGAGGGTGCGGGTACCGACCTGAGGGTTCGCAGTCACCTGCGCATCCTCGCCCGGCCCCTCCCCCGTCGCCACCGCCCCGCAGGCCCGTCGGCGGGGCTGCGACGTGCGGGCGGTCGAGAAGTCCCCGCCGAGTGGTGGGATGGGAACGAGCCAGGGCACCGGAGGTCGGCGCCCGCGAGGAGGGTCCCCGTGCAGTACGCCGAGTCCGTGATCGACCTGGTCGGCAACACCCCGCTGGTCCGGCTGACGTCGGTGACCCGCGACCTCGGCCCGGACGCGCCCCTGGTGCTGGCGAAGGTCGAGTACCTCAACCCGGGCGGCTCGGTGAAGGACCGGATCGCCGTGCGCATGGTCGACGCCGCGGAGGCCAGCGGGGCGCTGGAGCCCGGCGGCACCATCGTCGAGCCGACCAGCGGCAACACCGGCATCGGGCTGGCGCTGGTCGCCCAGCAGCGCGGCTACCGGTGCGTCTTCGTCTGCCCCGACAAGGTCGGCCAGGACAAGATCAACGTGCTGCGCGCCTACGGCGCGGAGGTCGTCGTCTGCCCCACCGCCGTCGACCCCGCCGACCCGCGCTCGTACTACTCGGTGTCCGACCGGCTGGCCCGCGAGACCCCGGGCGGCTGGAAGCCCGACCAGTACTCCAACCCGGCCAACCCGCAGTCGCACTACGAGACGACCGGCCCCGAGATCTGGGCCCAGACCGACGGGCGGGTCACCCACTTCGTCACCGGCATGGGCACCGGCGGCACCATCAGCGGCACCGGGCGCTACCTCAAGGAGGCCTCCGGCGGACGGGTCCGGGTCATCGGCGCCGACCCGGAGGGCTCGGTCTACTCCGGCGGCACCGGCCGGCCGTACCTGGTGGAGGGCGTCGGCGAGGACTTCTGGCCCTCGACCTACGACCGCGGTATCGCCGACGAGGTCATCGCCGTCAGCGACGGCGACTCCTTCGCCATGACCCGGCGGCTGGCCCGCGAGGAGGGGTTGCTCGTCGGTGGCTCGTGCGGGATGGCGGTGGTCGCCGCGCTGCGCGTCGCCCGGGGGCTGTCGGGGGACGACGTCCTGGTCGTCCTGCTGCCCGACGGCGGCCGGGGCTACCTCGGCAAGATCTTCAGCGACACGTGGATGGCCGACTACGGCTTCCTCGACGCCGCGGGCGGCGAGACCGTCGGCGAGCTGCTGCGCACCAAGTCCGGGGAGACGCCGGAGCTGGTGCACACGCACCCGAACGAGACCGTCCGCGAGGCGATCGACATCCTGCGCGAGTACGGCGTGAGCCAGCTGCCGGTGGTCCGCGCCGAGCCGCCGGTGACCGCCGGCGAGGTGGTCGGCGCCGTCGACGAGAAGACGCTGCTCGACGCGCTGTTCGAGGGCCGCGCCCGGCTGGGTGACCGGGTGGAGAAGCACATGTCGGCGCCGCTGCCGATCATCGGCTCGGGCGAGGGGGTCGACGCCGCGGTGGCCGCGCTCGGCTCGGCCGACGCGCTGCTCGTGCACGTCGACGGCAAGCCGACCGGAGTGGTCACCCGGCAGGACGTGCTGGGTCACCTGGCCGGGCTGACACCTACGGTGGCCCCGTGAACGCGCCCTCCCCCGGCTTCAACACCCGAGCGATCCACGCCGGGCAGGAACCCGACCCGGCCACCGGCGCGGTCGTCGTCCCGGTGCACCTCACCACCACGTACAAGCAGGACGGCGTCGGCGGGCTGCGCGGCGGCTACGAGTACAGCCGCAGCGCCAACCCGACCCGGACGGCGCTGCAGGAGGCGCTGGCCGCCCTCGAGCAGGGCACGCACGGGATGGCGTTCGCCTCCGGGCTGGCCGCGGAGGACACCCTGCTGCGGACGGTCTGCGAGCCGGGCAGCCACGTGGTGCTGGGCGGGGACGCGTACGGCGGCACGTTCCGGCTGATCTCCAAGGTGGCCGCGCGCTGGGGGGTCGAGCACACGCCGGCCGACCTGAACGACGTCGACGCCCTGCGCGCGGCGATCCGGCCGACGACGCGGGTGATCTGGTGCGAGACGCCCACCAACCCGCTGCTCAACATCGCCGACATCGCGCTGCTGGCCGAGGTGGCGCACGCGGCGGGCGCGCTGCTCGTCGTCGACAACACCTTCGCCTCGCCCTACCTGCAGCAGCCGCTGACGCTCGGCGCCGACGTCGTCGTGCACTCGACGACGAAGTACCTGGGCGGGCACTCCGACGTCGTCGGCGGGGCGCTGGTCGTCGCCGACGCGGACCTGGCCGAGCAGCTGGCCTTCTCCCAGAACGCGATGGGCGGGGTCGCCGGCCCGTTCGACGCCTGGCTGGTGCTGCGCGGGATCAAGACCCTCGGCGTCCGCATGGACCGCCACCAGGCCAACGCCGCCCGCGTGGCGGACTTCCTGCTGGGCCACGCCGCCGTCGCGTCGGTGCTGTACCCCGGGCTGCCCGACCACCCCGGGCACGAGATCGCCGCGAAGCAGATGTCGGGCTTCGGCGGGATGCTGTCGTTCCGGCTGGCCGGTGGTGAGGAGGCGGCGCTGCGGGTCTGCGAGCGCGCGCAGCTGTTCACGCTGGCCGAGTCGCTCGGCGGCGTGGAGTCGCTGATCGAGCACCCGGGCCGCATGACCCACGCCAGCGCAGCCGGATCGCCGCTCGAGGTCCCCGCCGACCTGGTGCGGCTCTCGGTCGGCATCGAGGAGGTCGACGACCTGCTCGCCGACCTCCAGCAGGCGATGGACTGATCAGCGCGGCGGGGCGAGCCTCTGCCCGGGGCCGGTTCAGCGCGGGAGCGTGAGGATCCTGGGCCCGTCGTCGGTGACGGCGACGGTGTGCTCGACGTGGGCGGCGCGGCTGCCGTCGGCGCTCCGCAGCGTCCAGCCGTCGGCGTCGACGCGGTAGGCGTCGCTCCCGCCGGCCAGGAACCACGGCTCGATCGCGATCACCAGCCCGGGCTTCAGCGGCACCCCTCGGCCCGCCCGGCCCTCGTTGGGGACGCTCGGCGCCTCGTGCATCGTCCGCCCCACGCCGTGCCCACCCTGGTCGGTGTTGATCCCGCAGCCGCCCGCGCGTCCCGCGGCACCGATGGCCGCCGAGATGTCGCCCACGCGGTTGCCGACGACGGCCGCCGCGATGCCGGCCGCCAGCGCACGCTCCGTGGTCGCCACCAGGTCCAGGTCCTCCGCACGCGGCGTGCCCACCGGGAACGTGATCGCCGCGTCGCCCACCCAGCCGTCGAGGGTCGCGCCGGCGTCCACGCTCAGCAGGTCACCGTCGTCGAGCACCTCGGGCGTCGGGATGCCGTGCAGCGCGACGTCGTTCACCGAGAGGCACACCACACCGGGGAACGGAGGCGTGGTGGCCAGCGGGGCGTACCCCAGGAAGGGCGACCCGGCGCCGGCGTCGGCCAGGACGTCGCGCGCCACCGAATCGAGCTGCGTGAGCCGGACGCCGGGTGCGGCCGTCGCCCGCACGGCGGCCAGCATGTCGGCCACGACGGCGCCCGCCGCCCGCATCGCGTCCAGCTCGCCGGGTGTCCGCAGTTCGATCATGACGCCGCCGCCTTCCGGTCCGACCGTCCCGGTCTTAGCAGGTGGCGCAACGCACGATCGACACCGGCCGGGTGCCCGCCCGCCGGCGACACCGCGCCCACGGTCTGAGGTCGGCGGCGGGAAGCAGATCCACCACGTCGCGGTTGCGTCCGCCAGACGGCCCGACCGAGGAGGATCCGAGCGTGAGCACGACGGACAGCACCCGCGACCAGACCGCCCTCGAGCAGGAGCGCGCCCGCATCCGCGAGGCCCACCTGAAGCCGGCCGGCGAGCGACCGGCGTCGACCGCGCGGGGACTGCACCACACCGCCCTGATCAGCTCCGACGTCGAACGAACCGTCCGCTTCTACCAGGACGTCCTCGGCTTCCCGCTCACCGAGCTGATCGAGAACCGGGACTACCCGGGCTCCAGCCACTTCTTCTTCGACATCGGGCACGGCAACCTGCTGGCCTTCTTCGACTTCCCCGGCCTGGACGTCGGCCAGTACGCCGAGGTGCTCGGCGGCCTGCACCACATGGCCATCAGCGTCGATCCGAAGCACTGGCAGGAGCTCGTCGAGCGGCTGACCGACGCCGGCATCGCGCACGAGGTGCACAGCGGCGTCTCGGTCTACTTCCGCGACCCCGACGGCGCCCGCATCGAGCTCATCGCCGACCCGCTCGGCGAGATGTACGGCCACCACGTCCTCTGAGACCGGCGGCCGGAGCCGCGTCAGGCCTGGGGCGCGTCCACGAGGTCGGCGTAGTCGGGGTGCCGCTCGATCCAGCCGCGGATGAACGCACAGCGCGGGACCGCGCGCAGCCCGCGGGCCCGGACGTCGTCCAGCGCGCCGCGGGCCAGCGTGCCGCCCACCCCGTTGCCCTCCTGGTCCGGGTCGACCTCGGTGTGGGTGAACACCACCTGGTCGCCCTGCCGGCGGTAGGCGGCCAGGCCGAGGACACGGTCGCCGTCGCGGACCTCGTAGCGGTCGGCTCCGGGCACGTCCCGGACGGTGAGCTCCATGGTCGCGGCAACCGCCGCCGCGCCGGTGCTGTTCCGGGACCGGTCGGCCAGAGCCAGCGCTCCGGTCGGGCACTGCCCGACGGCGTCCCGGACGTCGGCCTCCTCTCCCGGCGCCACCTCCGGCCGCAGCACCCGGACGACGCCGTCGTCCCCGACCTCGAAGACGTGGGGCAGCAGGGCCTCGCAGCTCCCGGAGCCGACGCAGCGCTCGCGGTCGACGACGACGCGCACCGGTCTCAGCCCGCCAGCCGGGCCGGCAGCCGCTTGATGCCGTTGACGAACGACGAGCGCAGCCGGTCGGGCTCCCCGGTCACCTCCAGGTCGGGCAGCTGGTCGAACAGCGCGCGGAAGGTCACCGCGAGCTCGCGGCGGGCCAGGTGTGCGCCCAGGCAGAAGTGCGGCCCCTTGGAGCCGAAGCCGACGTGCGGGTTGGGGTCACGCGCCAGGTCGAGCACCTCCGGGTCGCGGAAGACCTCCGGATCGCGGTTCGCCGAGCCGTAGAGGAGCAGGAACTTGTCGCCGGCGGCGAACCGGTGGCCGTTGACCTCGCCGTCCCGCGTGGCCGTGCGCCGCATCCAGGTGACCGGGCTGGCCCAGCGCACGATCTCCTCGACGGCGGTGCGGTCCAGCCCGGGATCGGCTCTCCACCGCGCCCGCTGGTCGGGGTGCTCGTGCAGCGCGAGGACGCCCTGGGAGATGGCGTTGCGGGTGGTCTCGTTGCCCGCCACCAGCAGCAGGATGAAGAACGAGGCGATCTCCTGGTGGGAGAGCTTCTCGCCGTCGACCTCCGTGGTCACCAGCGCGGTGGTGAGGTCCTGCCGCGGGCGTTCCAGCCGCTCGGCGGCCAGCCGCTCCATGAGCCCGGCCAGCTCCATGCCGGCCAGCAGGAAGGCGTTGAGCGGGTCGTCCTGGTCCTCGATGAGATCGGGGTCCCCGCCGGACAGGATGATGGTCGACTGCGCCAGCACCATCGCCCGGTGCTCCTCGGGGATGCCCATCATGTCGCAGATGACCCGCAGCGGGATCGGCGCGGCGATGTCCGCCACGACGTCGATCGCGCCGCCGTTCGCCGCCGCCGTCCGCCGGGCCCGGGCCAGGACGTCGTCGACGACGCCGCGCACCGAGTCGAGCAGCTGCTCGAGCATCCGCGGGGTGAAGGCCTTCGAGACGATCCGGCGGATCTTCGCGTGGCGGGGGTCGTCCATGCTGATCAGCGACCCGTAGAACTCGTTGAGGTCGGCCGGGATGTCCTGGATGGAGACCGCCCCCGCCCGGAGCAGAAGACGGCGGGCTGCGAGCTGATCGCCTCGACGTCGGCGTAGCGGGTGACGGCGACGTAGCCCGGGCCCACCGGCAGCATCGGCATGACCGGCTCGGCGTAGAAGGCGAACGGCCGCTCCCGGCGCAGCGCCGCGAAGGTCGCGTACCGGACCGACGGCGGGCCGGCCCACCACTCCCGGTCGGAGAGGTCGACCGCGTCGAGGTCGACGGTTCCGGGTGCGGGGGTCTCGACGGACACGGGCGCTCCTCGTCGACGGTCAGCGGTGACCGTCAACGCTAGAGAGGCAGCCGGGCGAGGCACAACACTCCGTCGGCGCCGTCCCCGTCGAACGACAGAGGGCCCGGTCACCGTGGTGACCGGGCCCTCTGCCAGGAGTAGCGGGGACAGGATTTGAACCTGTGACCTCTGGGTTATGAGCCCAGCGAGCTACCGAGCTGCTCCACCCCGCGTCGCACCTCCACCATACACGCGTTCGGAACCGGTGCCGGAGCCGGCCGGTGCCGGAGCGCGCGCCTCACCGTCGGCACCCGCGTGGGCGCTTAGAGTCCCGGCCGTGAGCGCGGAGGTGGCGACCAGCAGCTTCCTCGGTGAGCCGCAGCCGGTGGAGGTGTTCCACGCCGGTGTGTGGTTCCCCGGCGAGCTGCTGGGCTGGCGGTTCGACGAGACGGGGACCTGCCGCGTGCGGGTGCGCTGCATCGTCGGCGGCCTCCGCCACACGGCCTGGACCTACCTGACCCACCTGCGCCTGCCCGAACCCCGGCCGGTCCCGGCCCCGTCGGTCGAGGTCCCCACCCCGGCCCGGCCCGCCGGCGACCCGGGGCCGCACCTGCTCCTGCCGCCGCGTGACCGGCACCCGCTGGGCGCCCCCCTCCCCCGCCCGCGCCGGGCCGGCCTGGTGGAGTGGCTCGGCACCGTCTGAGCCCGTCCGGCGCCGATCGCTCCGGCGGCGGGCTCACGATCTGCAGCCCGTACCGCCTAGTGGATCGCCGGGGCCGGCCGGCGCCAGGGGGGCGCGAACTCCGGCGAGTCGCTCCGCGCGATCGCCGACGCCAGCAACGTCCCCCCGGGCCGCAGGACCCGACGGACCTCCCGCAGGGCCGGGCGCGGATCGGCCAGGTGGCAGAGCCCGCAACGCGCCGTCGGCGCAGCCGACGTCCAGGACCCGCCGGACACCGAGCCCGACCAGCCGGGACGCGACCTCCGCGTAGAGGCTCACCGCGGAGCGGGCCCGGGCGACCGACATGCCCAGTTGACAGCGCTCCGGCGCCGAGTCGTAGTCGAAAGCCACGCCGCCCACATCGGACAGCCTGGCACCGCTCAGGCTCCTGTCGCTCCGGGGAGCGGTTTGCGCAGGTGGACGAGGTGCCCCGCACCGATGTCCTCGCGGCCGGTCTCGACGTACCCGGCCGCGGTGTACAGCCGCAGGTTGCTCCGCATCCGTTCGTGCGTGTACAGCCGCATCGCGGGCAGCCCGAGTCGGCGCGCCTCTGCCTCGGCGAAGGCCAGGAGCCGGCGCCCGAGGCCGCGCCCCTGGACGCGCGGATGGACCGCCACGTTGTCGATGCACAGAGTCCTGGGCTCGGGTCTCAGCACGACGAGTCCCTCCAGGCTGCCCGCGGGCGGCAGTTCCGCCAGGCCGGTCACGAACACCACTCCCTCGGCGAGGATGGCCGCGTGGTCGGCCGACAACGGCGCCGGGCGGGTGCCGATGATCGGCACCCAGGGCAGGTAGGCCGCCTCGACCACGTGCACGATCGCGGGCAGGTCGGCGGCCACTGCGGGACGCACCCAGCCGGCGGCCTGCGGTCCTCCACCGGTCATCGCCGCGACCGCCACCGCGGCAGGGCGCCGGCGAGTCCCTCGACGGACAGG
This sequence comes from Geodermatophilus sp. CPCC 205761, assembly GCF_051383655.1. Taxonomy (NCBI): domain Bacteria; kingdom Bacillati; phylum Actinomycetota; class Actinomycetes; order Geodermatophilales; family Geodermatophilaceae; genus Geodermatophilus; species Geodermatophilus sp. CPCC 205761. The sequence continues at coordinate 37,672 of NZ_JALPKQ010000011.1, read as the reverse complement.
ACCAGAGGCAGGCCGACCACCGTCAGCGTGGGTGGTGTGATCTCGGATGGAGCAGGGATGGAGGTCATGGCTCGAGGATCTGACCGGTTGCTCGACCTGGCCCGACGAGGAGTTCGATCCCAAGGACCGGACCACGACGTCCGGCTCACCGTGCCCACGTCCACTGACTGCACAGACCCGTGCACGGAACGACCGGCCGCGCCGCCGCCGACGCCACCCGCGCCGCCTTCCTGACCGGCTTCACCACCGCGATGTGGGTCGCCACCGCCACCGCCGCCATCGTCCTCGCCGGCGTGCTCGCTGCCACGGCCCTACGTCGCGGCCGGCCGGAGATCTCGGCCGACCCCGAGGCGACCAGGTCCCGGACGGACACCGGTTCGCACTCCCGAGATCCGATCGACGCAGCCGACGCCGACGGCTCCACCGACGCGACCGGCCCGGCGTCGGCAGCACCCGACACCTCGCGGGGTGGCGCACTCAGCAGCGCCGGACAGAGGTGACCACCATGCCCGGCACGTCCACGCACCGCGTTCGCACCGTCCTCGGCCGGTCCGCAGGCTGGCTGGTCGTCGGACTCAGCACCCTCTACGCCGTGATCGCGGTCGGCATGGCGGTCACCGAGCTGCTCGCACTGCTCGGCGCCGCCCCCGACGCGAAGCCACGCGTGGTTCCGCCGCTGTTCGTGCCGCACGCGCTCACCGGCGCCGTCGCCCTGGTCACCGGGGCGGTCCCGCTCCAGCTCGGCCGCCCCAGCTCATCCGGCCATGCGCGGGCCCACCGCACCATCGGCTGCTGCTACCTGGCCGCGGCCTGGACCACCAGCGTCGCCGGCGCGGCGACCGCGGTCGTCTTCGACGTCGGCGTCGCCGGCCAGCCGGGTTCGCCGTCTGGTCCGCGTCGTGGTTCCCCACGACCACCATCGCGCTGCGGCACATCCGGGCCCGCCGCGTGCGCGCGCACCGCGACTGGATGATCCGCAGCTTCGCGCTCGCCTTCGTCTTCGTCACCTTCGACCCCGTTCGCCAGGCGCTCGAGAGCGCCGGGCTGCCCCGGACGGTGGTCTACCCGGTGGCCCTCGCCGGCTGCGCGATCGTCGACCTCGCCGCGGTCGAGGTGTGGCTCCGCCGTGATCGACCCGGCGCTCCCCCGAGCCGCGGGCGGCCGTACGCGACACCCCGGATGGCGGCGCGACCCTGCGAGCCGGACGGTAGGTGCGGCAGCGGCAGGAGCGCCCCTGCACCGACGTGACCGGGCCGAGGACCCATCCGTCACGTCGTCGGGTGTCGTGCAGCCGTCGGATCTAGCGGGTCACGGGAGGCCGAGGCTCCCGCCACCCCTGGAGGAACGACTGGCCGAGCGTGATGGCCGAACGCACCACGACGGTGGTCACGATGACGACGAACAAGAAGCCGCCGACGTTGCTGGGCCAGGGGTCGGTGAAGGAGGGCAGGGCGGTGAACGCGGCCAGGACCCCCACACCCAGGGACAGCCGGAGGGACCGGCTGCACCCCGTGATCCACCCCGGCATGGCGGCAGTGTAGGAGTGTGCGGAGCACCCGTGTAGTGGTGCACCACGGGTGAACCGCCGCCCTCGGATCGGGCCGACACCGGCACCGGCCCGGCGCCGGCCGCGCGGGATGCCGACGACACGCCGAGCAGGGCGTTGAGCCGTTCGGCAGGGACTCCCCGGGTCTTCGTTCCCTGATCCTCCTCCACCCCCCGCCGCCACCATGCCCGGACGGCGCCACGCGTGCGCAGCACCATCCGTCCGTTCCAGCCGGAGGCCACCCCCGTGCCCGAGTCCTCGTGTTCGCCGTCGATCGCCGCGCGCACCGCCCGCACGCATCTCCTCGACGGCCACCCGTGGCGGATCCTGCGCAGCGGCGTCGGCTCGCACGTCGTCCTGCTGCTGCCCGGCGGCGTCGGGCAGGCCGAAGCCGAGTTCCAGGTCATCCGGGCGCTCGAACCTCACGTGCAGGTCCTCGCCGTCACCTATCCCGCGCTGACGTCCATGGCGGCGATGGTCCGGGGCCTCATGCGGGTTCTGGACGCCGAGGGCCTGACGACGGTGGACGTGTGGGGGAACTCCTTCGGCGGGATGGTCGCGCAGGCGCTCGTCCGCGAGGCCCCGCACCGGGTGGGCAACCTCGTGCTCGGTCGGACCGCCGTCCCCGACCCCGCCCGCCGGCGACGGGCCCAGGCGCAGGCCCGGCTGCTGGGCGCCCTCCCAGATGCGGTCGTCCGGCGACTGGTCCGCGCCGCCTTCGCCCGCCGGATGCGCGACCTGCCGGACGACGAGCGAACCTCGTGGGTGTCGTACCTGGAGGACCACTTCCTCTCGGAGGCCAAGCAACGGATGGCCTCGCTGTCGGCCCTGGCCGCCGACTTCCACGCCCGCGCAGACATGACCGCCGACGACCTGGCCGGGCGGCCGGGGCGGGTGCTGCTGCTGGAAGCGGACGGGGACGAGCTCTACGGGGGCATGACCTCCCGGCTCCACGAGCTCTACCCCGCGGCCGCCGTCCACCGGCTGACCAGCGGTGGGCACGTCTCCGACGCCGCACGGGTGCGCGAGGAGGCCGCCGTGGTGGTCCGGTTCCTGGCGGATCCGGACTCCTTCCCGGCTCAGCTGCGGATCCGGTCCGACGGCGTCACCCTCGCCGCACGCCGGTTCGGCTCCGCCGGTGACGTCGTCGTGCTGCTGCACGGCGGGCCGGGGTGCCCGGACTACCTGGAGCCGGTCGCCCGGCACCTCGCCTCGAGGTTCCGAGCCCTCACGTTCGACCAGCGCGGGGTCGGGGCCTCCACCGCCAACGGCCGGTACGGCCTCGCCGACCACGTCGCGGATGTCGAGGCGATCCGCCGGTCGCTGGGCGCCGACGGCGTCCACCTCTTCGGCCACTCCTGGGGCGGTCTGCTCGCGCAGCTGTACCTGCGCCAGCACCCACAGCGGGTGCGCAGCCTCGTCCTCGCCAACTCCTCCGCCGGCGTCGGGGCCGAGTGGATCCGGATGCAGCGCGAGGTGATGGCCTACAACCGGCGTCAGAGCGGAGCAGCCGGATTCGCGGCCCTCGGGGCGGAGTCGCTGATCGCCCGGCTCCCGGGCCGGCTGGGCGACGCCGCCGGGCAGCGTGTGCTGGCGCGGATCTGGGCCAACTACTTCCCCGACCCGGCCACGGCACCGCCGGCCGACCGCTCCTGGCTCCGTGGCGCGCACGGCCGCCCCGCCCGGGCCACGGTGGCCGCGATCCGCACCGCGCCGGCGTCGGTGCTCGACGGTCCCGGCGCGAGGACCGACCTCCCCGTCCTGGTCGTGTACGGCCGGGACGACATCTACGGCTCCAGCGTGGACGCCGTCCGGCGGCGGTTCCCAGGGGCGCAGGACGTGGTCCTCGACGACTGCGGCCATGTTCCCTGGCTGCAGGCCAGCGACAGGTTCTCCGCCCTCCTCGACGCGTTCTACGCCGGCGTTCCACGCGGCCCGCACGCCGCGCCGACGCTCACGACAGGCCCCCGGCTCGAAGGCTGAGCGCGACGAGGGCACCGGCGGCGAGGGCGCCGCCGGGAGTGGCCAGAGCCAGCAGCGGCCGGCGCAGCCTCCGGAACTCGGCCACCACGTCCCGGTCCCTCTCCTCGATCATGCGGTGGAGCTGACGCGGGACGGTCAGCGAGCTGCCTGCGGCGAGACGCCTCGGCCAGCTCCACCGGAGAGAGCACGGCCGTCGCCTCCGCGACGACGTGCGCCGGGTCGACCGCAGAGGGGTGGCCCAGCCGATCCGGAGATTCGTCCGGAAACCGGCCCACGACGCAGCGAAGACCGGCGCGATCGCGCCGGTCTTCGCTGTCAGGGACCGGTTTCCGGACCCTGCTGAGTAGCGGGGGCAGGATTTGAACCTGCGACCTCTGGGTTATGAGCCCAGCGAGCTACCGAGCTGCTCCACCCCGCGTCGGTAGGACCAGCCTACCCCGCCCCGGCCCGGGTGTGCACCCGGCTCCGGGGTGTCCCCCACCACAGGAGGCGGGGTCCCCGCCCCCTGTGGTGGCTCAGCCGCCCGGCTCGGCGGCCGCGGCCCCCTGCGCGGTCTGGTAGGCGTCGACGGCGGCCTGGAGGTCCTCGAGCGCCTGGCCCTGCGCCGCGAAGTCACCCGAGCGCTGCGCGTTCTCGAGCGCCTGCAGCGCCGAGTTGATCGCGTCGACCGCCTGCTGCAGCGCGGACGCGTCCCCGCTGTCGGCCGGAGGCGGGGTGGTCGGGTCGGTGGGCGTGGGTTCCGTCGGCTGCTGCGGGGCCGGCGCGTCCCCGCTGTCGGTCGCCGACTCCCCCGCCCCGGCGCCGAACACCTGGTCCAGCGCCTCGGCCAGGGTGTCCGCGTAGCCGACCCGGTCGCCGTAGTTGACCAGCACCTTCTGCAGCAGCGGGAAGGAGTTCTCCCCCGTGCCCTCCACGTACAGCGGCTCGACGTAGAGCAGTCCGTCCTCGCCGATCGGCAGCGTCAGCAGGTTGCCGAACACCGCCCGCGACTCCTGGCTGTTGAACAGGGTGAGGTCCGGTCGCACCTGGTTGTTCGTGATGAACGACTGCTGGACCTGCTGCGGACCGCGGAAGGGCGTGTTACCCGGCAGGCGCAGCACCTGGATCTCCCCGTAGGTCTCCGGGTCGCTCGACGCGGAGATGAAGGAGGACAGGTTCTCCCGGCGGAACGCGTTCAGGGCGCTGGTGAGCTGGAAGCTCGCCGCCTCGTCGCCGGGCCGCTGCGCCAGGATGTAGTACGGCGGCTGCGCCTCCTGGGTCTCCTGCGTCGGGTCGGCCGGCACCTGCCAGCGGTCGTTCTGGTTGTAGAAGTCGACCGGGTCGCTGACGTGGTAGCGGGTCAGGATGTCCCGCTGCAGCTTGAACAGGTCCTCCGGGTACCGGACGTGGCCGACGAGCTCCTCGCTCATCGCGTCGCGCTCCTCGATGACGCCGGGGAACGCCTTCATGTAGGTCGCGAGGACCGGGTCCTCCTCGTCCCAGGCGTACAGGTGCACGGTGCCGTCATAGGCGTTCACCGTGGCCTTCACCGAGTTGCGGATGTAGTTGAACTGCTCGTTGGGCAGCGCCGTCGTCCCGGTGCCGGTCAGCGCGTCGGACGTCGCCTCGCCCAGCTCCATCGGCTCGGAGTACGGGTAGGAGTCCGACGTCGTGTAGCCGTCGAGCACCCAGACGATCTGGCCGTCGATCACTGCCGGGTACGGGTCCCCGTCGACCTCCAGGAACGGCGCGGCCTTCTCCACGCGGTCCCGCGGGTCGCGCACGTAGAGCACCCGCGACGCGTCGTTCACCGCGCTGGAGAGCAGGAAGTTCCGCTCCCGGTAGTAGATCGCGAAGGTCAGCTGCCGGAAGAAGCTGCCGATCGCGACGCCGCCGCCGCCGTCGTAGGTGTTGTTGATCTGCCCCTCGTCGGAGCCGTCCTCGGGCTGGTCGAACTCGCGCGGGGTGGCCCCCTCCGGCGCGCCCACGACGGAGTAGTCGTCGATCAGCTCGCCGTAGTAGATGCGCGTCTGCTCGACGTCGATGGTGCCGACCGTGGGCAGGTCCCGGGTGGTGAAGTTGGGCTCGCCGCCCTCCTGGCCGGCGACCACCTCGTTGGCCGGCGCGGCCACGAACCCGTTGCCGTGGGTGTAGACGGTGTGCCGGTTGATCCAGGTGTCCTGGTTCTCCGACAGGGCGTCGCTGTTGAGCTCGCGGACGGCGACGACGTAGTCCCGGGTCTCCCCGTCGATCGTGTACCGGTCGATGTCGAGCTTCTCGGGGAAGCCGTAGACGTTGCGGATCTGCTGGCGCGCGGTGAACGTGTCGGACAGGACGTTGGGGTCCAGCAGCCGGGCGTTGGGGATCGTCTCGGTGTCGTTGCGCAGGGCGGCGAGCGCCGCGTCGGTGTCGACCTCCTCGCCGGTGCTCTCCTGGGCGTAGTTCACGTACTCGACCTCGGTGAGGTCGTAGGCCGCCCGGGTCGAGGCGGTCGCCCGCTCGATGTAGTCCGACTCCCGCTGGTCGGCGCTGGGCCGGACGACGAACTGCTGCACGATCGCCGGGTAGGCCACGCCGATGACCAGGCTGGAGAGCAGCAGCAGCACCAGCGCGGCGGCCGGCAGCCGGAAGTTGCGGACGGCGACGTTGGCGAAGAACGCGATCGCGCAGACCGCCGCGGCGAAGACCAGGATCGTCTTGGCGGGCAGCAGCGCGTTGACGTCGGTGTAGCTGGCGCCGCTGAACAGCTCGCCCCGGTCGGAGTAGACCAGGCCGTAACGGTCCAGCCAGTAGGCCAGCGACTTGAGCGCCACGAAGAGCCCGAGCAGCACCGACAGCTGGACCATCGCCGCCGACGTGAGCTTCTGACCCGGCGTCTGCAGCCGCAGCCCGCCGAACACGTAGTGGGTCAGCAGCGAGCCGATCAGCGACAGCAGCACGATGGCGAAGCCGAAGCCCAGCAGCAGCCGGTAGAAGGGGTAGTCGAAGACGAAGAAGGAGATGTCCAGGCCGAACTGGGGGTCGGTCTGGCCGAAGTCGGTGGCGTTCCGGAAGGTCAGCCACGTCTCCCAGTTGCCCTGCGCGGTGAACCCGGCGAACAGGCCCAGCACGACGCCGACCGCGGTGAGCACCAGGGTGCGGCGCGGCTCGAGCGACTGGCGGTAGCGCTCCAGGTTCTGCTGTTCCAGCGACATCGGCCGGAACGTGGGCCGGAACCGGTAGGCGAGGTAGATCGCCAGCGCCGTCAGGCCGCCGGTGGCGATCCCGGCGACGGCGAACAGCAGCGCGCGGGTCTGCAGTTCGGTCCAGAAGACCTCGGTGAAGCCGGTCTCGTCGAACCAGAGGTAGTCGACGTAGACGTTGGTCAAGGTCCCGATGGCCGTGAACAGCACCAGCAGCACGGCGATGGCCCCGATGACCACCTTCGCGCGCCGCGAGAGCGTCGGCACGGACACGGGGGGCCGCATGGCCACGAGCGGTCTCCTTCAGTTGCGGTCGTGGCGGGCAGCCACGTTCGTTCCCGGCCGCGGACGGCCGGGAGGACGCGGACGGGCGCTCCCGGCAACCGGTCCGGTCAACCCAGACCAACGCGCGGGACCGCACCGGGTTCCCGGTGTCCGCTCCACCCGACAGCTTCCCCCACGCGGGCCCGGCGGTGCGGCTGCCGGGGCCCACGGCGGGGCCGCGGCGTCAGCAGGACTCCGGCGTCCGCCCCGCCCGGAGGTCCTCGAGCGCCTGGAGGGCGTCGTCCAGCGTGGCCACCCGGGCCACGGGCAGGCCCGGCTGCGGTGCGGCCAGCGCGTCGGCGCAGTTGCCGGCGGGCACGAGGAACAGCTCGGCGCCGATCTCCCGGGCGGCGACCATCTTCAGCTGCACGCCGCCGATCGGGCCGACCTCGCCGGCGGCGTCGATGGTGCCGGTGCCGGCCACGGCCGCGCCGCCGGTGAGGTCGGTGTCCCCGACGAGGTCGAGGATCCCGAGGGCCAGCATCAGGCCGGCCGACGGGCCGCCGACGTCCTCCACCCGGATGTCGACGTCGAACGGCGCCGAGGGCTGCTCGCGGATCAGCACGCCGAGCAGCGAGCCCGCGCGCTGGTCGGCCGCCCGCGTGGTGATCGTGGTGGTCCCCGGCTCCCCGAGCCGGGTGTAGGCGACCGGTACCGAGGACCCGCCGGGGATCGAGGCCAGGACGGCGTCCAGCGTCGCGGCGTCCGGCGTCGCCCGGCCGTCGACGCTCTCGATCGCGTCGCCCTCCTCGAGCCGGCCCTCCGACGGCGAGTCGTCGGCCAGCCCGCGCACGACCACCTTCACCGGGTAGTCCAGCGTCGACAGGGCGGCGGCCTCGGCGGCCTCCTCGGAGGTGAGGAACGCCTGCCGGTTGGCCTCGCGGGTCTCCTCCTCGGTGCGGTCGGAGGGATAGACCGACTCCTCCGGGACGACGCTGACCTCGTCGTCGAACCAGCCCTGCACCGCCTCGACCAGGCTCAGCCCGGCACGGCTGACACCGACCGTGGTGAGCGTCAGCTGCCCGTCGACGTCGTTGCGCTCCCGGCCCTCGACACCGATCACCGGCTCGCCGTCGATCTCGCCCAGCGTGTCGAACGTCGGCCCGGGCACCTGCGCGACGTAGGGCACCGGCACCGCGGCGCCGAGCACGCCGAAGACCACCAGCAGCACCACACCGACGCTGAGGACGGCGATCCGACGTGTCACAACGGGCCAGCTTAGGAGAAGGACCTCCGTGCCCCCCACGGCTCGCGAGCTCGCCGCGGGGCCCTGCACGGAGGCCGCCCGTGCTCTCCAGCGCTCACAGGCTCGCGGTCGGGCTGCCACGAAGATCACGCGTCTACCGTGGAGACATGAGTGACCTGCCGTTCGGCTTCGGATCCCCCGACCGCGATCCCGAGCGTCGCGACGAGACCGGCCCGGGCGCCGGCAACGACCCGTTCGGGTTCGGCGCCCTCTTCGGCGGCGCGGGCGGCACCGGCACGCCGGAGGAGCTGCTGGGAAAGATGCCGCTGTTCGCCGAGCTGCAGAAGCTGATGAACTGGTCCGGCGGCCCGGTCAACTGGGACCTCGCCCGGCAGGGCGCGATCAGCACGCTGGCCGCCGGGTCGCAGCCCACGTCCGCGGCCGAGCGCACCGCCGTCGCCGAGGCGCTGCGCCTGGCCGACCTCTGGCTGGACCAGGTCACCGAGCTCCCCTCCGGCGTGGACCGGACGCTGGCCTGGTCGCGCGTGGAGTGGGTCGAGCAGACCCTCCCCGCCTGGAGCGCGCTGATCGACCCGCTCGCCGAGCGCGTGGTCGCGGCGATGACCAGCGCCCTGCCCGCCGAGGCCGCCGCGATGGCCGGTCCGCTGGGCGGGTTGATGGGCCGCATGGGCGGGCTGATGTTCGGCGCTCAGGTCGGTCAGGCGCTCGGGCGGCTGTCCGGTGAGGTGCTCACCAGCACCGAGATCGGCATCCCGCTCGCACCGAGCGGAACCGGCGTCCTGCTGCCGCAGAACGTCGCCGAGTTCGCCACCGGCCTCGACCGCCCCGCCGACGAGGTCCGGCTGTTCCTCGCGCTGCGGGAGGCGGCCTCGCTGCGGCTGTTCGCCCACGTCCCGTGGCTGCGCCAGCAGCTGCACGACGCCGTGCACGCCTACGCCCGCGGCATCAACGTCGACCGCGAGGCCATCGAGCGCGGCATCAACGAGGCGATGAGCTCGATGGGCGGCATCGACCCGAGCAACCCGGAGAGCATCCAGCAGCTGCTCGGCAGCGGACTGCTCGAGCCCGAGGAGACCCCGGAGCAGCAGATGGCGCTGCGCCGGCTGGAGACGCTGCTGGCGCTGGTGGAGGGCTGGGTTGACGCCGTCGTCGCCGCGGCCGCCGGCGACCGGCTGCCCGGGCACGGCGCCCTGGCCGAGACGATGCGCCGCCGCCGGGCCTCCGGCGGCCCGGCCGAGCAGACCTTCGCGACGCTCGTCGGCCTGCAGCTGCGCCCCCGCCGGCTGCGCGACGCCGCCACCGTGTGGGGCGCCATGGCGCAGCGGTACGGCAGCGCCGAGCGGGACCGGCTGTGGTCGCACCCCGACCTGCTGCCGACCTCCGACGACCTCGACGAGGCCCTGGACTTCGTGGCCCGCCAGGGTGCCGACGACGAGCTGCGGGCGCTGACCGAGTCCGACGAGGAGCAGGGGGACGAGGAGCAGGGCGGCGACGACCGGGGGTGACCCGGCCCCGGTTCAGTCGACGAGGTCCTCGCCGGCCGGCGTCGCCTCGCCGGCGTGCCGGCCCAGCTCGACCCCCTCGAGGAAGCCCCGGGCCCGCTCGGCCCGGGGGTAGCGGGCCACCAGGGCCCAGAACCGGGCGTCGTGGCTGGGCTCGATGAGGTGCGCGAGCTCGTGCACCAGCACGTAGTCGACGACGTACTCGGGCATGGCCCGCAGCCGGCTGGACAGCCGGATCGTGCGGTCGGCCGGCGTGCACGAGCCCCAGCGCCGCTGCTGGTTGTCCACCCACCGGACGCTGGCCGGCAGCGGCACGTCGTCGAAGTGCGCCGCCGACAGGGCCCGCGCCCGCTCCATCAGCTCGTCGTCCCCGCCCAGCGACCGGTGCCGCCGCTCCTCGCGGGTCTGCAGCTTGGCCACCATCTGCGCCACCCAGCGGCGCTCCTCGGCCGGGCTGAACGCCGCCGGGATGAGCACGATCGTGCGTCCCGACTCCCGGTACGCGGTGACCGTGCGGCGCCGGCGGGCGCTGCGGCGCACCTCCACGGCGCCGTCCGCCGGTGCCGCCGAGGGAGCCCCGTCCGAGGGGACGGGTCGGGCGCCCCGGCGGCCCTGGGTCGGGCGGCGGGCCGGGGCGGGGCTGCGCGAGGCGTCGGGGATCGATCCGGGCACGGAGGCACCGTAGTTGGCGGGCGGCGGCTGTGCGCTGTGCACCTCCACCCGCACGGGTCCATGTCGCACGGACGGTGGACACGGGGGCGCTCGTTGCGGGGATCGACGGGACCGCTCGCCGTCCACAGCCCCGGCGGCGGTATCCGCGCAGGTGGGAACGGCGCGTCGCGGGTCGGTACCGGCCGTTCGTGGTCCGCCCGTCCCCCGCTTCCACACAGCGACACGCCCAGGCGTCCCCACCCGCTCCACAGGTCTGTCCACAGGCTGTGGGGAACCGCTCCCCCGCCAGCCCGAATGGGCCCGCGACGCACGGGTAGCGTTCCCGGAGACGGCGCCCGGCGCGGACGCCGAGCAGTCCTGAGAGAAGGAGGCACCGTGGCGGAGAGCTACAACGGCTACTGCGTGAAGTGCAAGGAGAAGCGCGACTTCGACGGCGAGGTCAAGGTCAGCGAGTCCGGCCGCCGCATGGCGCAGGGCACCTGCCCCGTGTGCGGCACCAAGATGAACCGGATCCTCGGCAAGGCCTGAGCTCCCTCCGGCCACGGACGGCGGTGCCCGCACGGCGGGCGCCGCCGTCGTCGTCTGCCGGACCTGTGGACGCCGCCCGCCGCTGTGGACGGCCACGGGGCACCGGCCCGCGGCGGTGTCACCCTGCCGGGGTGGACGACCAGGCACACCCCCTCCTCCCCCCGACGGTGCCGCTGCTGCGGCTGGCCGGCCCCGGGGGGACCGCCGTCCAGGTGGGCGGCACCGACACCGCCGACGGGGTGCTGATCACCCCGGGCCCCGACGAGCTGACCGCCCTGCTGCGCGGCCTGGACGGCCGGCGCACCCAGCGCGCCGTCGTCGCCGAGGCCGCCCTCGCCGGTCACGAGCCGGCCGCCGTCGCCGCGCTGCTCGACGGGTTGCGGAGCACCGGCCTGCTGGTCGACCTCGATGCCGCCGACCTGCTGGCCTCGGACGCGGGCCCGGCCGCCGCGGCCCGCACCCGCGCCGAGCTGCCCGCCGCCGCCCGGGATCCCGAGTGGGACGCCCGGAAGTCCCCCTGGCGGGCCCGCCGGTCGGCCGCGGTGGTGGTCGAGGGGGCGACGCGCACCGGGGTGCCGCTGGCCGCCGTCCTGGCCGCCAGCGGCGTCGGCCGGGTGAGCGTCCGCGACACCGGTCTGACCGTCGCCGGGGACGCCGTCGTCGGCGGCCTCGACGCCCGCGACGAGGGTCGGCCGCGCGCGCTGGCCGCGGCCGACGCGATCCGCCGGGCCAGTCCGCTGACCGACCTGCGGCCCCTTCCGGCCGGCTCGACCGGCGACCTCGTCGTCCTCACCCGGCCGTGGGCGGCCTCCGACCCGCTCGCGCACGGCCTGCAGCGCCGCGGCGTGCCACACCTGGTCGCCACGGTCCGCGGGGAGACGGGGGTCGTCGGCCCGCTCGTGGTCCCGGGGACGACGAGCTGCCTGCGCTGCGCCGAGCTGCACCGGCGGGACGCCGATCCCCGGTGGCCGGCACTCGCCGCGCAGCTGACCGCGGGCGAGGCGCCCAGCGGCGGGGCCACCGTCACCTGCCTCATGACGGCGGTGACCGCGGCGGTCCAGGTGCTCGCCTACCTCGACGGCACCGCCGCTCCGGTGACCCTCGGGACGACGCTGGAGCTGCGCCCGCCGGACCTCACCTGGTCGATGCGCCGGTGGCCCGACCACCCCGACTGCGGGTGCGCGGCGGGTCCCCCGGGCCCCGTTGGGGGGACATGAGCACGCCGCCCGGCGCTGCACCCGCCCATCGGGGGACAATGGCGGCAGAGTGCGCCCTGCCGGCCCGGCGGGGGCCCGGGCTGCCGTCACCGCGGCCGACGAGCGCCAGCGAGGAGGACGCGCGTGTCCGATACCGGACGCGGGATCCCACGGGGCTCGGTCTCGCGGACCGCACGACTGGCCTCCCTGCCGCTGGGCGCTGCGGGGCGCGCCACGATGGGGATCGGCAAGCGCCTGTCGGGCCGTCCCGCCGACGCGGTGACCGCTGAGTTGCAGCAGCGCACCGCCGAGCAGCTGTTCGCCGTCCTGGGCCAGCTCAAGGGCGGGGCCATGAAGCTGGGCCAGACGCTGTCGGTCTTCGAGGCCGCCGTGCCCGACGAGGTGGCCGCGCCGTACCGCGAGGCCCTGGTCAAGCTGCAGGAGGAGGCGCCGCCGATGCCGGCGCGCACCGTCCACTCGGTGCTCTCCCAGCAGCTCGGCGGGAAGTGGCGGGAGCGGTTCCGGCACTTCGACGACGCCCCGGCGGCGGCGGCCAGCATCGGGCAGGTGCACCGGGCGACCTGGCGGGACGGCCGGGACGTCGCGGTCAAGATCCAGTACCCGGGGGCGGCCACCGCCCTCATGGCCGACCTCAACCAGCTGTCCCGGTTCGCCCGCCTGTTCGCGGCGCTGTTCCCGGGCATGGACGTCAAGCCGCTCATCGCCGAGCTCAAGGCCCGCGTGGTGGAGGAGCTCGACTACGCGCTCGAGGCCGACGCGCAGCGGACCTTCGCCGCCGCCTACGTCGACGACCCGCAGATCGTCGTCCCCCGGGTGGTCGCCAGCGCGCCCAAGGTGATCGTCTCGGAGTGGCTGGAGGGGACGCCGCTGTCGAAGATCATCGCGTCGGGGACCCGGGAGCAGCGCGACCGGGCCGGCTACCTGATGTCGGTGCTGCACTTCTCCGGGCCCCAGCGCGCAGGCCTGCTGCACGCCGACCCGCACCCGGGCAACTTCCGGCTGGTCGGCGACGGCCGGCTGGGCGTCATCGACTTCGGCGCGACCGCCCGGCTGCCCGACGGGCACCCCGAGCCGATCGGCCGGCTGGTGCGCTGGGCCCTGGAGGGCCGGGCGGAGGACGTCCTGGCCGACCTGCGGGCCGAGGGCTTCGTCCGGCCCGGCATCGAGGTGGACGCCCAGGGCGTGCTCAAGTACCTGCGCCCGCTGCTCGAGCCCGTCGAGAGCTCGCACTTCCACTTCACCCGCAGCTGGATGCAGGAGCAGGCCGCCCGGATCGCCGATCCGCGCAGCGAGGCCAGCCGGCTGGGCCGGATGCTCAACCTCCCCCCGGCCTACCTGCTCATCCACCGGGTGACGATCGGGTCGATCGGCGTGCTCTGCCAGCTCGACGCGGCCGGTGACTTCCGGAGCGTCATCGAGGAGTGGCTGCCCGGCTTCTCCGGCTGACTCGGGTCACCGCCTGACTCGGGTCACCGCCTGACGGGGGGTGACCGCCCTGACCGGCCTCAGGGCTCCGGGTCCAGGCGCGCCTCGACGTCCCGCACCGAGCGCCGCAGGCAGTCCGGGCACAGCGCCGTGACGCGGGCGGTGGCCGCCGTCCGCTCCTCCTGCTGAGCCCCCGTGGGCCGCGGTGGGACCGCCAGCGACCAGCCCCTCGCGACGTCGGCCGCGGTGCCCCGTCGCCCGCACGCCGCACAGACGATGCCCTCGTCCTGCACGCGTGCAGCCTCCTCCTGACCGGGGCCGAGGGACAGGAGGAGGCCGGGTCCGGACGCACCGGGAGCGTCCGGACCCGGCCTCGGTGGCGCCGTCCGGAGGCTCGCCCCGAACGGAGCGAGGGGTGAGGACGGGCTCCTCTCTCAGTGGACGGCGGCGCTGGCCCGCGCGGCGCGGCGCGACGCGTACTCCGCGCGACGGGCCCAGCGGCGAGCCGCACGCACCCGGCGGGCGCGGGCGTCGGCGGCGGCCTGGTTGCGCAGCTCGCGCAACCGGTCGACGGCCAGGTCGTACTCGATGGCGTTCACGGCAGGTCCTCGGGTTTCTCGGGTCGAGCCCACGGGGCCGCGGGCCGGGATGTCGTTCGTCGGGTGGATGGGGTCGGGAGGTCCTCCCTCACGCGACGGCCACCTTGCGGGGGCGACCACGCGGGCGCTTGCGTGGGATGACCACGCCCCGCTCGAAGATCTCCCCGCCCCAGACGCCCCACGGCTCGCCGCGGTCCAGGGCGCCGGCCAGGCAGGCGTCACGGACCGGGCACTCGGCGCAGAGGGTCTTGGCCTGCTCCAGCTGGGCCGGGCTCTCCGCGAACCACAGGTCGGGGTCGTTCCGGCACGGCAACGGGCGCCGTACCGGTGCCGGCGCCGCGGGGGCGGCCGGCCGTCGGGGAAGGGAACCGCCGGTCCGGGGGAGCCCGGGTCGGCGGTGGGACGTCGGGCGGTCGATCGTCTGCTGCACTGCCGCTCCTCCTCGTACTCGTCGTCCACGGCCGGCGGGGGCCCGCCGACCGGAGGTCGGGGCCGGGTGCCGCGGACAAAGAGAGAGGCCGCGGTACCCAGGGTTCGGGTTCCGCGGCCTCGAGGAGGACCTGGCGAGCGCTAGCTCAGCGGTCTCCTCGAGGGGTGGATCCCGAGGGTGGTGCCGGTGTTCTGCTGGATGTGCTTCGGGCCGAAGGTGGCGCCGAGGGCATCGGGCGTGCGGGCGTCGTCGCCACGGCCGGTGGGCACGAGGTCGAAGGCGGGCACGATGCCGCAGCCGGAGGTGCCGAGGACGCGCGGGACGGCGGTCATGGGCAGGGTGCGCAGGCGCGCGGTCATCGGACGCTCAGCGGGAACGGCGACCGGACGCACGACGAGGCTCCCCGACCCGGAGACCCCGGCGGGGGCAGCGATCCACGTGGTGCTGATCATCGTGTCCCCTCCTCCCGGGGTCGGATCCCGGCCACTCGGCCGGTCTCAGGTCTGGTGCGGCTCGGGGCGGTGCCCCGAGCGCGAGATGGACAGTAGGGGGACCGCGTGAAGGGGGTCAACGCATTTAATCCCGCCGTGTCGGCGGCACCGCGGTCCCCCGTTGGCCGTCACGTCGGGTGAGAGCTCATGAACCGACGGTCGCCAGAACGTCCTCGCCGTACAACTCCAGCTTCCGCGCGCCGATGCCGGGCAGGGCCGCGAGCTCGCGGAGACTCGCGGGCCTGGCTTCGGCGATGGCCTGCAGCGTCGCGTCGGTGAACACCACGTAGGCGGGCACCGAGGCGGAGGCGGCCGCCTCGCTGCGCCAGGTGCGCAGCCGTTCGAACAGCTCGCCGGCCTCGCCGTCGAGCACGACCTTGGCCTTCTTCTGCTTCCGCACCGGCGCGGCGGAGGGGGTGGACTCGGGGACCAAACCGGTGAGGAAGCGGCTGCGCGGCCGGGCCCGGCGCCCGCCCGGGTTGCGGGCCAGGGACCACGACAGGGTCAGGTGTTCCCGGGCACGGGTGACGGCGACGTAGAGCAGCCGCCGCTCCTCCTCCACCGCCTCGGGCCGGCTCAGCGACTGGGAGATCGGCAGGACGCCGTCCACCAGTCCGACGACGAAGACGGCGTCCCACTCCAGGCCCTTCGCCGCGTGCATCGAGGCCAGCGTGACGCCCTGCACCGTGGGGGCGTGCTGGGCGTCGGCCCGGGCGGCCAGGTGGGCCACGAATCCGGCGAGGTCGATCGTCGGGTCCTCGGCGACCAGGTCGACGGCGAGGTCGACCAGCGCCGCGAGGGACTGCCAGCGGTCGCGGGCGGCCCCGCCGGGCGGCGGGCGGTGCTCGACCCAGCCGGTGGAGGCCAGCACGTCGCGGACGGTGGGCACCAGCGCGCCCGGCTCCGACCCGCCCGCCGCGGCGCCGCGCAGCAGGAGGACCGCCTCGCGCACCTCGGGCCGTTCGAAGAACCGCTCCCCACCGCGCAGCACGTACGGGACGCCGGCGTCGGTCAGCGCGTTCTCGTAGACCTCGGACTGGGCGTTGATCCGGAACAGCACCGCGATCTCGGCGGCCGGCATCCCGGCCTCGATCATGGCCCGGCAGGCCTGGGCGACCGCCGCGGCCTCGGCGGGCTCGTCGGGGTGCTCGAAGAACCGCGGGGCCGGGCCCTCGACGCGCTGGCCGAGCAGCCGCAGGCCGGGCAGCCCCTTGCGCCGGGGCGCCTGGCCGATGAGCTTGTTGGCCAGCGCCACCACCTGGGGTGTGGAGCGGTAGTCGCGCTCGAGCTTGACCACCTCGGCGTCGGGATAACGGTCGGCGAAGCCCAGCAGGTAGTCGGGGTCGGCGCCGGTGAACGAGTAGATGGTCTGGTTGGGGTCGCCGACGACGCAGACGTCGGCCCGCCCGCCGAGCCAGGCGTCGAGCAGCCGCTGCTGGAGCGGGTTGACGTCCTGGTACTCGTCGACGACGAAGGTCCGGTACTGCGCCCGCACCTCGCGGGCGACCTCCCGGTGCTGCTCGATCGCGAAGGCGGTGACCAGCAGCAGGTCCTCGAAGTCCAGGGCGCCGTCGCGCTGCTTGGCCGACTCGTAACTGGCGTACACCTGCGCGACGGCGGCCGGCTCGAACGGCGGCTCGCGGCCGGCGGCCTGCGCGCGGGCCGGGTAGTCCTCCGGCGTGGCCAGCGTGGTCTTGGCCCACTCGATCTCGCTGGCGAGGTCGCGCAGGCTGGTGCGGTCGGTGGACAGCCGGGACCGTGACGCGGCGGTGGCGACCAGCCGCAGCTTGTTCTCGACCAGCCCGGGCATGGGGCCGCCGAGCACGCGGGGGGCGAAGTAGCGCAGCTGCCGCATCGCCGCGGCGTGGAAGGTGCGGGCCTGCACCCCGCCCACGCCCAGCGCGGCCAGGCGGGTCCGCAGCTCCCCCGCGGCCCGGGCGGTGAAGGTCACCGCGAGCACCTGCTCGGGAGAGAAGGCACCGGTGTGCACGCCGTAGGCGATCCGGTGGGTGATGGTGCGGGTCTTGCCGGTGCCCGCACCGGCGAGGATGCACACCGGTCCGGACACCGCCTGCGCGGCGGCGCGCTGCTCGTCGTCCAGCTGCGCGAGCACCGCGTCGGCACCGCGGATGACGCCCGGTGCTCCGGCGCTCTGCGACATCAGGCCCCCCGTCTCCTCGTCGGCCGTCGACCATCCTCCCAGCCGCGGACGACAGGCGGGGGAAGCATCCCCAGGGGCGTTGCGTTGTCCCCAACAGAAGCCGCGGTCCCGCGGCGAGCCCGTACACCTGGAGGACCTGCTCGATGAGCGCTGCCACCGCCGCCGTGACGATGTACACCACCACGTGGTGCGGGTACTGCGTGCGACTCAAGAAGATGATGCAGCGCGAGGGCATCGAGTTCGCCGAGGTCGACATCGAGCGCGATGCGGCCGCGGCGGACCTCGTCATGCAGGCCAACGGAGGCAACCGCACGGTCCCGACGCTGGTCTTCCCCGACGGCAGCGCGCTGACCAACCCGAGCATCGACCAGGTCAAGGCCCAGCTGGTGCAGGCCGCCGGCGCCTGACGGGCGACGACGCACGGCCTGACGGCGAGTGATCCCGGCACCGCTGTGCGCGACCAGGCATGATCGGGCGCCAGGGACCGCATCCGCGGCCCCCGGAGACCCCGGCCGGCCGGCCGGGCCAGCCCCGCGCGGAGGCCCCCGTCGTGAGTTCGAGCGTCGAGCACGCAGCCTCCGCGGCCGCCTGCCCTGACGACGCGCTCGGGTCGGACGGGCCTGCGGTGATGGTCGTGCGCACCGGCCGTGGGTGGGCGGTGCTCTCCCCCGGCCGTGCCGAGGACGTCGGCGACCTGGTCGAGGGCATGTCGCTGGCCGACCTCGTCGCCGAGGAGGCCGGCGCGCTGGTCGAGCCGGGTCGCTCCGCCCGCCGGGCCGCCCGTGGCGCGCCCGGGGAGGCCTCTCCGGACGCCGATCCGCGGGACGCCCGCCTGGCCGCCCTGGAGCGGACGGTGGCCCAGCTGGAGCACGCGCTCGCCGCCCGGGTCGCCACCGAGCGCGCGATCGGCGTGCTCGCCGAGCGGCACGGCACCACGCCCCGCGCGGCCTTCGACCAGCTCCGCGGCGCGGCCCGGTCGCAGGGCCGGCCGGTCGCCGAGCTGGCGCGCGAGGTGCTCGAGGAGCTGGAGAGCCGGTCCTGATCCGTCCGGAGCCGCTCACCCCGGCGGCGCTGGCCGACCGGCTCGCCGCGCTGCTGGCCGGGCTCGCTCCCGAACCGGCGGCGACCGCGCTGCGGGTGGCGGTCGACGGGCCCGACGTCGCCGGACCGGAGGACCTGGCCCGGTCGCTGGCCGAGCGGCTCCCGGCGCTGGGCCGCGCCGCCGTCGTCGTCCCGGCCGGGGGGTTCCTGCGGCCGGCGTCGCTGCGGCTGGAGCACGGGCGCACCGATCCCGACGCCCGCTACACCGACTGGCTCGACGCCGGCGCCCTCGCCCGCGAGGTCCTCGACCCGGTGGGGTCCGGCGGGTCGGGCGAGTACCTGCCGGTGCTGTGGGACGTCGAACGCGACCGCGCCGCCCGCGCCCGCCCGGAGCCGATGCCGGCCGGCGGGGTGCTGCTGGTGCCCGGCTCGCTGCTGCAGGGGCTCGGGCTGGCCTTCGACGTCGTCGTCCACCTGCGCGTCACCCCGGCCGCCCGGCGGCGGCGCACGCCCGGTGGGCAGGCCTGGGAACTGCCGGCCTTCGACCGCTACGACGCCGAGGTGGACCCGGCGGCGCTGGCGGACGCGGTGGTCCTGGCCGACTCCCCCGACCACCCTGCCCTGGTGCTGCAGGGCCGGTTCGCCCAGCCGCCCGCGCCGCTGGGCTTCAGCCGAGCTCGCCGGCCACCCAGCGGTCGATGATGTGCCGGGCGATGGAGACCGCCGGGGGCAGCATCCGCGGACCGGTGCCCGAGCGCAGCTCCTCCCGCGTGAACCAGTGGGCCTCGTCGATCTCGGTGGGGTCCAGCCGCAGTGTCGGGTCACCCTCGACGCGGGCGGTGAAGCCGAGCATGAGCGACTGGGGGAACGGCCAGGGCTGGCTGCCCACGTAGCGGATGTCCCGCACCCGCAGGCCCACCTCCTCGGCGACCTCCCGCGCGACCGCGCCCTCGGCGGACTCCCCCGGCTCGACGAACCCGGCGAGGATCGAGAAGCGCCCGGGCGGCCAGACCGCCTGCCGGCCGAGGACGCATCGGTCGCCGCCGTCGTGGACGAGCATGATCACGGCCGGGTCGGTGCGGGGGAACAGCTCCGCGCCGGTGTGCGGGTCGCGCTGCACCCAGCCGGCCCGCTCGATCGTCGTCGCGGCGCCCGAGAGCGGGCTGAACCGGTTGCGGTCGTGCCACTCGAGGATGCCGATGGCCTGGGCGAGCAGGCCGGCGTCGAGGTCGCCGAGGTCGGCGCCGACGTCGCGCAGGCCGGCCCAGGTGTCGACCGGCCGGCCGGAGACGGTCAGCCGCCGGTCGCCCCGCACCACGGCGTAGGGCACGCCGTCGGCCTCACCGAGGTACACCGCCCCGTCGGGCAGCTCGGGCCGTTCCTCCCAGACCAGCCGCGGGCCGCCCTCCGCCTCGGTGACCGGCACCGTCAGGCGCTCGTCGACGGTGAGCACCAGCACGGCGCGACCGCCGGTGGGGTCGGGCAGCGCGCGGGCCAGGTGGCCGCGGTCGTGCGCGGACCGGGACAGCACCGGGATCGGGCCGGGCGCCGACGGCGCGCTCTCGGGCCAGGAGATCCGCGCCGGGTCGTCGGCGGGCGGGTTGTCGGCCGGGGTGCTGCCGCCGGCCGGGACCGTCACGGGGCCACCTCGTCCACCGGCGCGGCGGAGGCCTGGACGTCGACCGGACCGAGCGCGCGCAGCTCGTCGGCCACCCGCGCGGCGTCGCCGACGACGACGGCGGTCAGCCCGATCGGCTGCAGATAGCGGCGGGCCGCCGCCTGCACCTGCTCCACCGTCACCTCGGCCAGCGCGCGCTGGTGCTCGGCGAGCCACCCGGGCGCCAGGCCAGCGCCGACCAGCGCGGACAGCGTGCTGGCCAGCCCGGCGTGCGTGGCCGTGGCCAGCGCCATGCTGCCGAGCACGTACCGGCGCGCGCCGTCGAGCTCCTCGGCGGTGACCGGCGTCAACGCCATCCGGCCCAGCTCGTACCAGGTCTCCAGGAGCGCCGGCGCGGTGACCTCGGTGGCGACGTCGGCCTCGACGAGGAACGAGGAGGCGGCGGCCAGGTGGTCGACCGAACTGCGCGGGCTGTAGCTGTACCCGCGCCGCTCGCGGATGTTCTCCACAAGCCGCGAGGAGAAGTAGCCGCCGTAGACCATGTTGGCCAGCCGGACCGCCGGCAGGTCGGGGTCGGTGCGGCTGGGCGCGGGGCCGCCGAGCCGGAGGTTGGACTGCACCGCCCCCGGCCGGTCGACGACCTCCAGGTGGCCGGGCGCCAGCTGCGGCGCCGGCGGGGCGGCCACCGCCGTCCCCTCCCCGGTCCAGCCGGCCAGCGCGGTGCCGACGGCGTCGACGGCGGCGGCCGGGTCCAGGTCTCCGACGAGGACCAGTGTGCTGCCGGCCGGCAGCACCCGGTCCCGGTGCAGCTTGCGCAGCGCCTGGCTGCGCACGGCGCCGACGAGGTCGACCGACGGCAGCTGCTCGGCGTACGGGTGCGTGCCGTAGCGCCGCGCGGCCAGCGCGGTGCGGGCGATGACCCCGGGCTGGGAGCGGGCGATGGCGATCCGCTCGGCGACGCGGGCGCGCTCGGCCTCCACCAGGTCGGCCGGGTAGGTGGCGCTGGTGAGCACCTCGGCGAGCACGCCGAGCACTGGGGCGAGGCCCTCGGCCAGCAGCGTCGTCGAGAACAGCAGCCGGTCGGGGTCGGTCGAGACCGACAGCTCGCCCCCGTGGGCCTGCACCTGCTGGGCGATGCCGGTCGCGTCGTGCGCGCTGGTGCCGAGCAGGACGGCGCCGGAGAGCACGGACGCCCGGGCGGTGTGCTGGGCGGCCGCGCGGGCGGTGGCCGCGGCGAAGGGCACCCGCAGCCGCAGCTCGACCAGCGGGACGCCGGGCCGCGGGACGACGACCAGCCGCAGTCCGCTGGGCAGGGCCGCCTCGGTGACGGCCAGCTCCGGCTGCGGGCGGGGCTCGCCCAGCGGCGGGATCAGGTCAGGGGCGGTCACCGTCGTCCTCCCGTGGCACGCAGTTCCAGCACCGCGGCGGTGCCGGGGTCCAGGCCCCGGGCTGCGGCCTGGACGAGATCCGGCGTGACCGCGGCCAGCCGGGCGGCGAGCTCGCCGGCCAGCTCGGCGCGGCCGTGGACCAGCTCGGCGGTGGCGAAGGCCAGGGTCCGACCGAGCACCGAGTCCGCCTGGCGGAGCAGCTGGGCCTCGGTGCGGGCCTGGACGCGGGCCAGCTCCTCGGCTCCGACGCCGTCCTTGGCGATCCGGCCGACCTCGTCGTGGACGGCGGCGAGCACCTGCTCCGCGGTCACCGCCGCCGGGTGGTGCACCTGGGTAGTGAGCAGGGTGGCGTCCCGGACGTCGAACGGGTCGCCGAACAGTCCGACGTAGCTGCTCTGCGCGACGGCGAGCTGGTCGTCGTGCACCAGCCGGCGCTCCAGGCGGGAGGCGTCGCCCTCGCTGAGCAGCTCGGCCAGCAGCACGGTGCCGAGATAGGTGTCCAGGTCACCGACCGGGTCGGGCACCCGCCAGCCGATCGCGACGGCGGGGGCCGGGGCCAGCCGGTCCTCGACCACGCCGGTCCGGGCCGTCGCCGGCGAGGGCTCGCCGGTGGCCGGCGTCGGCGGCACCTCGCGCGCCTCGATCGGGCCGAACCAGCGGCGCACCAGGCGCTCGGTCTCCTCGACGTCGAGGTCCCCGCCCAGGCACAGGACCGCGTTGCCCGGCGCGTAGTAGCGGTGGAAGAAGTCGGCGGCGTCGTCGACCGTGGAGGACTCCAGGTCGACGAACGAGCCGTAGCCGTCGTGGGTGTTGGCGAAACTCTCGAAAGCGATCTGCGGCAGCTGCAGCCACGGGAACGCGCCGTAGGGCCGGTTGAGCACGTTGACCCGGATCTCCTCCTTCACCACGTCGATCTGGTTGCGGAGGTTCTCCTCGGTGATGGCCGGCGCCGCCATGCGGTCGGCCTCGAGGAAGAGCGCGCGCTCCAGCGCCTCGGCCGGCAGCGCCTCGTAGTAGTTCGTGTAGTCCTGGTGGGTCGAGCCGTTGAAGGTGCCCCCGGCGGCCTGCACCAGGCGGGCGTGCTCCATCTTGGGCACGTTGGCCGAGCCCTGGAACATGAGGTGCTCGAAGAGGTGGGCGAATCCGGTGCGGCCCTCGGGCTCGTTGCGCATCCCGACGTCGTAGGAGACGGTCACGGCGACCACCGGCACGCTGCGGTCGGGCGCGAGCACGACCCGCAGGCCGTTCTCCAGGCGGAAACGCTCCACCGGGTGCCGGAGGGTGAGGTCGGCCCCAGCTGCTGTCACGTCCCGACACTAACCGGGCCCGGGGACCTGCCGTCGTGCGGTCGACCCTCCGGCGTCGCGGCGGCCTCCCGGCGCCGCGCGACCGCCGGACCCGGTCGGGCCCGGCGATCGCCGCGGGGAGGGACGGCGGAGCGGGCGGCGTCAGTCGTCGCCGCCGCGGCCGCGGCCACGCCCGCGACCCGAGTCGTCACCGGGGCCGTCGTCGGAGCCGTGCCCACCGCCGACCCGGCCGGCGGAGTCGTCACCGGGGCCGTCGTCCGATCCGTGCCCGCCGCCGACCCGGCCGTCCGAGTCGTCGTACCCGCGCCCGGTCGTCGGCGCCGACGGCGCCGTGGTGGCCGGGGAGTCGTCGCCGCCGCGGCCGTCGTCGCGCGGTCCCTCGACGGAGAACTGCGGCGTCCCGTCCACGCAGGTGACCTTCACCTCGAGCTTCTGGGAGCCGTACTCGAACTCCACCTCGCCGGGGCGCGGAGAGTCGTCCAGCCACCACCCGGGTGCCGGAGCGCCCGCGTAGGAGAGCGCGCCGCCGTCGCAGGTGGCGGTGACCGTGCCGGCGACGGTCACCTGCTCTCCCCCCGAGGAGGCCGGCGGCGCCGGCGCCGGGGCGCTCGACGACGGGTCGCTCGACGACGAACTGCTCGACGACGGGTCGCTCGACGACGAACTGCTCGACGACGGGGCGGACGGCTGGCTCGAGGTGGCCGAGGCCGGCCGGGTGTCGGGTGCGGCGTCGGCGTCGACGACCGCGACGGAGAGCAGACCGAGGCCGACGGCTGCCGCCGCCGACGCGGTCCAGAGGACTCGGGGAGCGAGGGTTCGTGTCATGGCGCAGACGATGTCGCCGGCCTGGTCAAGGCCCCGCTAAGGGAACGTCAAGGGCCGGTGCGGATCCGTGCGCGGCGCCGGGAGGAGCGATCAGAGCACCTCGACGCCGTCGACGACCTGGTCGATCACGCCGTACAGCTCCGCGTGGGTGTTCGGGATGGACACGTAGAGCAGCGCCGGCGCCGGACGGCCGACGTCGACGAGCAGCAGGGCGGCCCGCTCTCCCGTCGCGTCGTAGCCCTCGACGTCCCACGACAGGTCGAACTCGAGCAGGTGCGCCCGGGCGCCGTCGACCGTGCGGGCCTCGTCGCGCAGCACCCGCCGCTCGTTGGGCCGCGGGTAGTAGTTGACCCGCACGCTGTCGGCGACCTGGGCGACGGTGCCCTGCAGGCTGTCCGGACCGGCGTACCCGAACCCGGACGCCAGCGGCCCCGAGGTGCACTGGGCGATGAAGGTCCCGCCGTCCGGCGTGAGGTCCTGCGTGGTGAAGAACTGCCCGGCGACCGAGGTCGTCTCGAAGACCGTGCCGAGGCTGTACTCGTACCAGCCCTCGAGGTGCGGGTAGGCGATGCCGGCCTGCTCGTCGACGATCCGGACGGTGCCCGGCGGGAAGGTCGGCCCGGGCGGCGTCGTGGCACCGGGGCCCGCGGCCCCGGCGGCGTCCTCCAGCGGAGCCGAGGGGCGGCCGACCAGCAGCGCGATGACGACGACCAGCACGAGGCCGAGGACCGACAGGCCGACCACCCACGCGGTGCGCCGCCCGGACGGGGACGGCGCGGAGGGCTCCGGCGCGGTCTCCGGCGCGGCGGGAACGGCGGGCGACGCCGGGGGCGCCTGCACCCGCACACCGGGGCCGACCGGTGTGGTGACGTCGGACCACGTCGCGCCGTCCCACCAGCGCACCATGCCGGGGGTGCCGTCCGGGTCGGGGTACCAGCCCGGCGGTGCGCCTCCCGTCTGCCCTGCTGCCGTCACGCCTGCACCCTAGGACGGCGAGGCCGCCGGCCCGGTCAGCGCCGGGCGGGGAACGGCACGGCGGCCAGCTCCCGCCACAGGTGCGCCGCCGCCTCCGCGCCGCGGTACAGCATCGGCAGGAGCACCCGCTCGTTCGGCGAGTGGATGCGGTCGGTGGGCAGCCCGGCGCCGAGGAACAGCAGCGGCGCCCCGAGGGCGTCGACCAGGTCCGCTTCCGGTCCGCTGCCGCCCTCGCGGGTGAAGAGGACGTCGCCGGGATCCCGGTCGAAGGCGCGCCCTATCGCGGCGATCAGGGTCGCCATCGCCGGGGAGTCGAGGTCGCTGGCGCACGGCGAGACACCGCCGGCCGGGACGTGCACGTCGGCCTCGATGCCCTCGGGGGTGTGGGCCGCGACCCAGGCGCGGACCTGGTCGCCCAGGTCGGCCGGGTGCTGGTCGGCGACCAGCCGGAAGGTGATCTTCGCGTGCGCCTCGGCCGGGATGATCGTCTTGTGGCCGGGGCCGGTGTAGCCGCCCCACATGCCGTTGACCTCGGCGGTGGGCCGGGCACCGATCCGCTCCAGCGTGCTGAACCCGGCCTCGCCGGCGGCCACGCGGGACGCCGCGGGCCCGGCCAGCCAGGCCTGCTCGTCGAACGGCACCCGGGCCATCAGCTCCCGCTCGCGGTCGGTGAGCGGCCGCACCTTCTCGTAGAAGCCGGGCAGGGTCACCCGGCCCTGGTCGTCGTGCAGGCCGGCGATCAGCGTCGCCATCGCGTGCAGCGGGTTGGGGACGCCACCCCCGAAGGAGCCCGAGTGCAGGTCGACGGCGGGTCCGCGCAGCGTGATCTCGGCGTCGGCCAGCCCGCGCATCGCGACCACCGCGCTCGGCACGTCCGGCGCCGCCATCCCGGTGTCACTGACGACGACGACGTCGCAGGCCAGCCGGTCGGCCTGCGCGCGCAGCAGGTCGGCGAAGTGCGGGGAGCCGGACTCCTCCTCGCCCTCGATCAGCAGCTTGACGGTGACCGCCGGGGTGTCCCGGCCGGTCGCGGCGAGGTGGGCGCGGATGCCGAGGAGGTGGAAGGCGACGTTGCCCTTGTCGTCGATCGCGCCACGCGCGTGCAGCTCGGGACCGTCGGGGCCCTCGACCCGCGTGGGCTCGAACGGCGGGTGCTGCCACAGCTCCACGGGGTCGACCGGCTGGACGTCGTGGTGCCCGTAGACCAGGGCCACCGGAGCGCCCGGTTCCGCCGCGGGCCACTCCGCGAAGACCGCGGGTGCCCCGGGGGTCGGCCAGACCTCGACGGCCGGGAACCCGGTGCGGCGCAGCGCGCCGGCCAGCCACTCGGCGCTGGCCGCGACGTCAGCGGCGTGCACCGGGTCGGCGGAGATGGAGGGGATGCGCAGCCAGGCGTCGAGGTCGGCGTGCAGGTCGTCGAGGTGCGCGGTGACGAAGTCGCGTTCGGGGCTGCTCACGGGCGCCGACGCTAGCGCCGGGCGCGGTGGCACCCGTGCGCGGCTACCGTCGCGGTCATGGCGGGACAGCTGCTGCGGGTGGACGTCGGCGACCTCACCTTCGACGTCCGGGCCGACGGGCCCGACGACGGCCGGCCGGCGCTGCTGCTGCACGGGTTCCCCGAGACGTCGCTGTCGTGGGCGGCGGTCACCCCACGGCTGACCGAGGCGGGGCTGCGCACCTACGCCGTCGACCAGCTCGGCTACTCGCCGGGCGCACGGCCGGCCGAGGTCGGCGCCTACGCGCTGCCGAACCTGGCCCAGGTGACCGCGGACCTCATGACCGCGATGGACGTGCCCCGCGCCGACCTCGTCGGGCACGACTGGGGCGCCAACGTCGCCTGGGCGCTCGCCGCCTGGCACCCCGACCGGGTGCGCTCGCTCACCGCGGTCTCCGTGCCGCACCCGACGGCGTTCACCGCGGCCTGGCGCTCGGACCCCGAGCAGCAGGAGCGGTCGGCCTACATCCGGCTGTTCTGGCAGGAGGACAAGGCCGAGGAGGTGCTGCTGGCCGACGGCGCCCGGCGGCTGCGGCGCATGTTCGGCGGCGACGTCCCGGCCGAGGCGGTCGACGAGTACGTGGCGGTGCTGTCGGCGCCGGGCGCCCTCACCGCGGCGCTGAACTGGTACCGCGCGATGAGCTCGGGCGCCCCGGTGGAGCACGTGGCGGTGCCGACGACCTTCGTGTGGAGCGACGCCGACGTCGCGATCGGCCGGACGGCCGCCGACGGGTGCGCCGGCTGCGTCACCGGCGACTACCGGTTCGTCGAGCTCCCCGAGGTGAGCCACTGGATCCCCGAGCAGGCGCCCGACGCGCTGGCCGCCGCGATCCTCGACCGGGTCGC
Organism: Geodermatophilus sp. CPCC 205761; assembly: GCF_051383655.1. Taxonomy (NCBI): domain Bacteria; kingdom Bacillati; phylum Actinomycetota; class Actinomycetes; order Geodermatophilales; family Geodermatophilaceae; genus Geodermatophilus; species Geodermatophilus sp. CPCC 205761. The sequence goes on along the minus strand of NZ_JALPKQ010000011.1, from coordinate 10,931 downwards.
CTCGAGCTGAGGCTCAGCGGCTGGTTCCGGTGACCAGCCCGAGCAGGCCGGCCTCGTCGAGCAGGTCGACCGGGCGGACGGTGACCCCGGCCGCGACGTGGTGGAAGCCGGCGCTGACCCGCTCCACCGGGACGCCGGTCAGCCGCGCCCAGCCCAGCCGGTAGGCCGCCAGCTGCACCCCCGCCGCGGCCAGCTCCGCGCCCGACGGCGGCGGGCCGGTCTTCCAGTCGACGACCTCGAAGCCGCCGTCGGCGTCGGCGAACACCGCGTCGATCCGGCCGCGCAGGGTCAGCGGGCCCAGCGGCGTCTCGAACGGCACCTCGACCTCGACCGGCTGCCGGTCGGCCCACTCGCTGGCGAGGAACGCCTCCTGCAGCTCGGCCAGCGCGCTGTCGGGGGCGGCGAACTCGTCGCCGGAGCCGGGCAGGTCGTCGAGGTCGACCAGCCGGGCGGCGCCGAACCGCTCCTCCAGCCAGGTGTGGAAGGCGGTGCCGCGGCGGGCCTGGGGGGCCGGTGCCGCAGGCATCGGGCGGCGCAGCCGGCGGGCCAGCTCGGCCGGGTCGCGGCGGAGGGTGACCAGAGCCGACACCGACAGGTGCGAGGGCAGCGGGACGTCGACCGTCGGGCGGGCCGCGGCCGCCCGCTCGCGCAGCAGCAGGTCGGCGTCGCGCACCCACTGGTCGACCAGCGGGTCGGGCTCACCGAGCCGCAGGTCGGGGTCGAGGGGGTGCGGAGCGGCACCCGCGACCAGCTCGGCCGCCGCGGTCAGGGCACGGCGGCGTCCGGACGAGAGCGGGTCGGCCGGCCACACGCCGACCGGCCACTCGGCGAGCGCCGGGTTCTCCGCACCCTCCTCCGGGGCCGGCGCCCACTGGACGACCGTGCCGGCCCCGGCCTCGCAGGCCTCGCGGACGGTGTGCAGCAGGGACGACGGCCCGCACGGGTTCACCCCGTCGCGCCACCAGCTCCCCGAGCAGAGCAGCAGGTGCCGGGCGCGGGTGACGGCGACGTAGCCGAGCCGGATCTCCTCGCCGGTGCCGAAGGCCTTCCAGTCCTCGACGTACTGCTCGAGGGCCTCCTTGACCACCGCCTGGTCGCCCGAGCCGGGCACCGGCAGCCGGAGCCGGGGCAGTTCCTCGCGGTCGACGGTGCGCAGGTCGGCCGGGACGGCGCCGGGGTCCTTGATCCAGGAGTCGCTCGCGCCGGGCTTGGCCGGAAACTGGTCGACGGTCATGCCCGGGACGGCGACGACGTCCCACTCCAGGCCCTTGGCCGAGTGCCCGGTGAGCAGCTGGACCGCCTCGGGGTTGACGGTGACCTCCCCGGGTTCCAGGCCGCGCTCCCGCTCCTCCGCGTCGCGCAGGTAGCCGAGGAAGGCCGGCAGCGAGGGCAGCTCGGCGAGCTCGGTGAACTGCGCGGCGACGGTGTGCAGCGCATCGAGGTGCGCGCGGGCGCCGGCCGGGCTGACCTCGGGCGCGCTGGCCAGCTCCGTCTCCAGGCCGAGGGTGCGGGCGACCTCGTCGACCAGGTCGGGCAGCGGCTCCCCCAGCCGGCCGCGCAGGTGGGCCAGCTCCGCCCCCAGCCGCCGCAGCCGCCGGTACCCCTCGGCCGAGTAGGCGTCGGCGTCCCCGAGGTCGTCGAGCGCCTCGACGATGCTGCCCCGCTCCTGCGGCGCCTCGGCCGCGCCCCCCTCGCTCTCGCGGGCGGGGCGGCGGGAGTGCACGAGCGTGCGGGCGCGGGCCTCCAGGGCGGCGAGGTCACGGGGGCCGATCCGCCAGCGGGCGCCGGTCACGAGCCGGCCGAGCGCGTCGCCGGCGGTCGGGTCGACGAGCACGGTGAGGGTGGCGACGACGTCGGAGACCTCGGGCACCTCGAGCAGCCCGCCGAGGCCGACGACCTCGACCGGCAGGTCGCGCGCCCGCAGCGCGGCGGCGATCCCGGGGAGCTGCTTGCGGGTGCGGGCCAGCACCGCGACGGTCGGCGGACGGCCGTCGGGGCGGCGGCCGACCACCGGGTCGGTGCCGTGCCAGCAGGCGGCCAGCCGGTCGGCGAGCGCGGCGGTCTCCTCGGCGACGGTGCCGTAGAGGCCCACGCCGACCGACCCCCGCGCGGCCGTGGGTGACGGTGCGAGGTCCGGCAGCGGCACGTCCGGCGGGGGCAGCATCGCCGAGACGGCGTTCGCGACGGCCAGCACCGACTCGTCGTTGCGCCAGCTGGTGGCCAGCGTGAGCCGCTCGGCACGGCGGTCGCGGACCCCCGGGAAGGTGCGGGTGAACCGCTCGATGGTGCCGGCGGACGCGCCGCGCCAGCCGTAGATGGACTGGCGGGGGTCGCCGACGGCGAGCACCGGGTGACCGGTCTCCCCACCGAACAGCGCCTCGAGCATGCGCAGCTGGCCGACGCTGGTGTCCTGGTACTCGTCGAGCAGGACCACCTGCCAGCGGGCCCGCTCGCGGCGGCCCACCTCGGCCGAGCTGACCGCGATCCGCGCGGCGTGGGCCACCTGGTCGGCGTAGTCGATCGCCCCGGCGGCGCGCTTGCGGGCCTCGAAGGCCTCGACCAGCGGCAGCAGCGCCACCCGTGCCCGCTGCCGGGCGAGCACGTCCAGCACGTCCTTGTAGGGGCCCTTCTTGCGCGGCGCGTCCGGGTAGCCGGCGACCTGCGCCTCGAGCCGGGCGGTCCAGGCACGCAGCGCGGCCGGTGTGACGTCGTGCTCGCCCATCTCCGCGGCGAGGGCGAGCACGTCCTCGACCGTGGTGAGCAGCGAGAGCGGGACGTCCTCCATGTCGCCGGTGTAGGCGGCCACCACCTGGGCCGCCTGGCCCCAGCACATCGCCGGGCCGAGCACCCCGGCGCCGGGCTCGACGCCGATCCGCAGGCCGTGCTCGGCCACCAGCGCGGCCGCGTAGCCGTGGTAGGTGGCGACCGTGGGCTGCGCCACCTCCAGCCGCGCGCGCAGCTCCTGGTCGGTGTCGCGGTGCCGGGCCAGCGCGCCGAGCCGCAGCTGGACGCGCTCGTTGAGCTCGCTGGCCGCCTTGCGGGTGAAGGTCAGGCCGAGGACGGCCTCGGGCTCCACGACCCGGTTGGCGATCAGCCAGGCGACCCGGGCCGCCATCGTCTCCGTCTTGCCCGAGCCCGCGCCGGCGACCACCACCAGCGGCCGGTCGGCGGGGGCGGCGACCACCCGGGCCTGCTCCTCCGACGGCGCGTAGGACAGCCCGCACCGGAGGGCCACCTCGGCCGGCGTCAGCAGCCGCCGGGGGGCCGGCTCGGACGCGGTCTCCTCGCCGAAGAGGTCGTCGAAGGACAGCTGCTCGGCGGTCACGCGGTCACCTGGCGGCCGCGCTCGTGCATCGGGCAGCTGCGGCGGGCCGGGCAGCGCTGGCAGTGCGGGCCGGTGCGCACCTCGAACGCGCCGCCGCCCATCCCCTCCGCCACCGCGGTGATCAACTCCCCGGCCACCGTCTGCTCCAGCGGCACGTCGGCCGGCAGCGGCTCCTGGTGCTGCTCCTTGGCCTTGGCGCCGCTGCCGACCTGCAGCAGGGCGGCGCCACCGGGGACGGTGCCGTGGGCGGCGAAGCCGCCGGCGGAGACGGCGACCTGGTAGGCGGCCAGCTGCCCGTGCTCCTCGACGTTGCGGGCCACCGTCCTGCCGGTCTTGAGGTCGACGACGACCAGCCGGCCCTCGGCGTCGCGCTCCAGCCGGTCGACCTGGCCGCGCAGTCGCGCGCGGCCGACGACGACGTCGAAGTCCTCCTCCGCCGCCACCAGCTCCCGCCGGTTGGCCCCGTGCCAGCGGAGGAACCGCTCGAGCATCTGCTGGGCCGTGGCGCGCTGACGCTGGTCGGACCAGCCCGGACCGAGGTCGAGCCGGTCGAGCTCGACCGCCAGCTCGTCGGGTGCCTCGGCCGGGGGCAGCCCCTCGGCGACCCGCTGGGCCACGGCGTGCACCGCCGAGCCGACGGTGCGGGTGGCGTCCGGGGAGGCCTCCGCGCCGACCGCCCCGAGCACCCAGCGCAGGGGGCAGCGCTGGAAGGTCTCGATCGCCGAGGGCCGCACCCGGACCGTCGCCTCGGCGGGCACGAGCGGGGCGTCGTCGGAGAGGGGGGCCAGGCCCCACCAGTGCCGGGACGCCGCGCCGGGCACGCCCTCGTCGGCCAGCCGGCGGAGCACCGCCGCGGCGGCGGACCGGCGGGCGGCCGGGGTGTGCGGGTCGGTCACCGCCCGCCGCAGCTCGGCCACGAGGGCGGGCAGGGTCAGCGAGCGGGGCAGCTCGGTGAGCGGGCGGCCGTCCTCCGGCGGCGGGACGACCAGGTCGAGGAAGCGGGAGGCGGTGGCGCCGGCCTCCGCGCCGTCGAGGGCGCCCTGCACGGCGGTGACCACCAGCCGGCTCCGGGCCCGGGTGCAGGCCACGTAGAACAGCCGCCGCTCCTCGGCCAGCGCGAGCGTGCGCCGGTCCACCGCGGCCCCGTCGATGCCGGCCGCGCGCTCCACCAGTGCCTCGGTGCCGAGGAGGGACCCACGATCCCGGAGGTCGGGCCACACCCCCTCCTGCACGCCGGCCACGCAGACGACGTCCCACTCCAGGCCCTTGGACGCGTGGGCGGTGAGCAGCCGGACGGTCTCGTCGGTGGCCGCCCGCGCGGCGCCGGTGTCACCGGGCAGCTCCTGTGCCGACAGGTGCCCGACGAAGGCCCGGACGTCGGCCGAGGGCAGCCGGTCGACGAAGCCGGCGGCGGCGTCGAACAGCGCGACGACGGCGTCCAGGTCGCGGTCGGCGACGGCGCCGGCGGCGCCACCGCCGGCACTGGCCCGCGCCCACCGGCCGGCCAGCCCGCTGCGCTGCCACATCGCCCACAGCACGTCCTCGGCGGTGCCGTCGGAGGCCAGCGCCACCCGGCCGGCGGCCAGCACGCCGGCGACCCGGAGGGCCGGGCGGGCCACGTGCTCGTCCAGCGTGTCGAGCAGCAGCTCGTCGGTCAGCGCGACCGCCAGCGGGGTGCCGCGCTCGGCGGCGTCCACGCCCTGCTCGGCCAGCGCGATGCGGACCGCGCGGCGCAGCCGGCGCAGGTCGAGCACCGTGGCGCCGCCCAGCGGGGAGGCCAGCAGCGCCTCGGCCGCAGGCTCGTCGAGCCCCGCGGGCTCCCCGTCGTCGCCGGGGAGCAGCGCGGCGAGCGCGCCGAGGAACGGGGCGACGGCCGGCTGCGCGGCCAGCGGCAGGTCGTCAGCGGAGATCGCCGCGGGGACCCCGGCCGAGGTCAGCGCACGGCGCAGCGGCCCCAGCGCGGCCGCCGTCCGGACGACGACGGCCATCCGCGACCACGGCACCCGGTCGAGCAGGTGGGCGCGGCGCAGCACGTCGGCGAGGTAGGCGGCCTCGACGGCGGCCGCCCCGAAGACGTGCACCTCCGCGGCGCCGTCGTCGGTGCCCTCGACCGGGCGCAGCCCGCGGTGCTCCCAGGGCCCGGGCAGCCCCTCGGCCACCTTCCGGCTGATCCGCAGCAGCTCCGCGCCGGAGCGCCGGCACACGCCGAGGGAGAGCCGGTCGGCACGGCGGCCGTCGGCGTGCCGGAACCGCTCGGGGAACTCGACGATGCCGCGCGGCTCGGCTCCGCGGAAGGCGTAGATGGCCTGGTCGGGGTCGCCGACGGCGACGAGGTCCCCGCCGCCGCCGGCGAGCAGCTCGAGCAGCTCCACCTGGGCGGGGTCGGTGTCCTGGTACTCGTCGACGAACAGCCAGCGGGCCCGCTCGCGCTCCTGGCGCAGCAGCTCGGGGTCACCGGCCAGCTCGGCGATGGCCTCGCGGACCAGCTCGGCCGGGTCGTACCCGGAGGCGTCACCGCGGCCGGCGGTGGCGAACGCCGTCACGGCCTCGTACTGCTCCTGGAAGGCCGCCGCGTGCACCCAGGCCTCGTGCCCCAGCTCCCGCCCCCACGCGGCCATCTGGTCGGCGTCCACGCCGCGCTCGGTGGCGCGCAGCAGCAGCTCGCGCAGCTCCGTGCGGAAGCCGGCGGTGGCCAGCGCCGGGCCGAGGGACGGCGGCCAGCGGACCGCACCCTCCTCCTCGACGTCGCCGCGCAGCAGCGAGGCGACGACGGCGTCCTGCTCGGCGGCGGTCAGCAGCCGGGGCGGCGGCTCACCGCGCAGCAGGGCGGCCCGGCGCAGCACGCCGTACGCGTACGAGTGGAAGGTGCGGGCCAGCGGCTCGCGGATGGTGCGGGCCACGCGGGCCGTGATGCGGGTGCGCAGCTCGGCCGCGGCCTTCCGGCTGAAGGTGAGCACGAGGATCTGCTCGGGGTCGACGCCGCGGTCGATGCGCGCGGCGACCGCCTCGACGATCGTCGTCGTCTTTCCGGTGCCGGGGCCGGCCAGCACCAGCAGCGGCCCGCCGGCGTGGTCGACGACGGCCTGCTGCGTGGGGTCCAGCCGGGGTGGCGCCAGGGGTGCCGGGTCGGTCTGCACGAGCCGGTAGACCGGCGCACCGTCCGCCCCCCGCAGTGCCGCCACCCCTCGATGACACCACGGGTGACCGACAGGCTCGGAACAGGTGGGGCGCGTGTGGTGGAAATCAGGGCCAGCCGACGGCGGCCAGGTCGACCCGGCCGTCGCGCACCGGGACGCCCTCGGTGGCCAGCAGCTCGAGCTGGCGGACGCGCACGGGCTCGGCGACCGAGCCGTCGGCGCGCACGACGCGGTACCAGGGGACCGCTCCCCCGCCCTGCGACAGCGCCCGCGCCACCCGGCGGGGCCCGACGCCGACCAGCCGACCGATGGCGCCGTACGTGCTCACCCGGCCGGGCGGGATGCGCTCGACGGCGTCGAACACCGCCTCGTCGACGTCCTCCGGATGCGCGGAGGCGCCCGGGGACGACTGTCCTCCGGGCGCCTCCGGCGAGGTCACAGCTGGTAGTCGCTGTTCGCGGTCCACCACGTGTAGAGGGCGCCGAGGTCGGCCTGGGTCGTTCCCGGGGCGCTGACCAGACCCTCGACGAGCGCGTTGTCGTCGGTCCAGAGGATGTTGACCGCCCCCTCCTCCGTATCGATCCAGCAGGCGGCGAGGCCGGCGTTGGACGAGGTGGTCCAGGCCTGGATCCCGGGCCCGGTGCTGCAGTCCTGCCCCTCGGGGAGCTCGGCGAGGCCGAGGGGGGTGACGTCGGTGAAGAACACCGTCTCCATCGCCTGCTGGTCCGGGTACAGCCAGAACCCGCCGGCGGCGGGGCCCGGCTGGGTGGCACTCGGGCCGCACACCGCGTGCGCGGTGGCGCCGTCGGAGCCGGGGTCGTCCTCGGCGCAGCCGGTCATCTCCGTCGGCAGGATCGCGAGCAGGTCACCGCCGGGCGCCGGGGCGTTCGACGGGGCGGAGCTGCTCGTCGACGAGCTGGACGACGACGAGCTGGACGACGACGAGCTGGACGACGAGCTCGCGGAGGTGGAGCTGCTCGCGGCGGTGTCGGTGTCGTCGTCGCCGCCCAGGGTGAAGAAGAGGATGGCGGCGACCGCGATGGCGGCGACCAGGGCGGCGGCGACCCCGATGACCAGACCCCGCTTGCCCTTGCCCGGCTGCTGGCCCGGCTGGCCGTACTGACCCGGCTGGCCGTAGGCGCCCGGCTGGCCGTACTGCTCCGGCTGCCCGTAGGGACCGGGCTGCCCCGGCTGGCCGTACGGGCCCGGCTGGCCGTAGGGGCCGGGCTGCCCCGGCTGGCCGTACGGGCCCGGCTGGCCGTAGGGGCCGGGCTGCTGCCCCGGCTGGCCGTACGGACCGGGCTGCGGGCCCGGCTGGCCGCCCTGTGGCTGTCCCCAGCCGCCCTGCCCCGGCTGGCCGCCCTGCGGCTGTCCCCAGCCGCCCTGCCCGGGTGGCTGCCCCGGCCCGCCGGGGCCGTAGGGATCCTGGCCCGAAGGGGGCTGACTCATCGATGACACCTCTCCTGCTGGGAAACGAGCGCACGCAGACTAGAGCGCCCGGTGCCCGTCCAGCGGGAAACCGCGGGTGCCGGGCGCGGCTCAGCCCCGGCGGCCGAGGCGGGCCAGCAGCCGGCTCTGCGGCGAGGCGGTGGGCGGCACGTCCAGCGGCGGGGCGAACAGCCCCGGCACGCCGTCGGCCGGCAGCCGCCCGGCGACGACCAGGCCCGCGGTGACCAGCACGGGGTCCAGGTCGGCGTCCCCGCCCGTGGCGCGGGCGAGATCCCAGGAGTGCACGGTCAGGTCGGCGGTCAGCTCCTCGATGTAGACGGCCGCGGACGTCGGCCCGCGGGACAGGTGCACCGTGTGCAGCAGGGCGCGGTCCGCGGCGAACGCGGTGAGCGCGGCGTCGGCGGCGGTCTCCCAGCCGGCCAGCGGATCGTCCCCGAGCAGGTCCTGGGTCGCGTCCGGGAACCGGCCGTCGATCAGGTCGTGCGGCTCGCCGGCCAGCAGCGGCGGCACCCAGAGCGCCTCGTCGACCAGGTGGGCCACGAGGTCGGCGACGGTCCACCCCGGCAGGGCCGGGTCCTCCCACTGATCGGGCTTGACCGCGTCGACCCGGTCGGTGAACGAGGCCTGCGCCCGCTGGTAGAGCTCGAGCAGTTCTGCAGCCGAGAAGTCGGACACGCAGTCAGTAGACAGCGCGAGGGCCCGGGCCGCCCCAGCGGGGGGACGACCCGGGCCCTGCGAGGTGGTGCAACGGCCCGCTGCGGGGTCCCGCCGCGGAGCTCGCGAGCAGCGGGGTCCTCGCTCAGTAGGTGGGCAGCGCCTTGTCGATCCGCGTGGCCCACGCCGTCACGCCGCCCTGGACGTGGACGGCGTCGGAGAAGCCGGCGTTCTTGATCGCGGCGAGCACCTCGGCGGAGCGGACGCCGGTCTTGCAGTGCAGCACGATCGGCTTGTCCTGGGGCAGCTGCGACAGCGCCCGGCCGGAGAGGATCTCGTCCTTGGGGATGAGCGTCGCGCCCGGGATCGAGACGATCTCGTACTCGTTCGGCTCACGGACGTCGATCAGCTCGAAGTCCTTGCCGGCATCCATCATGTCCTTGAGCTCGTCGACGGTGATCGTCGAGCCGGCGGCGGCCTCCTGGGCCTCGACCGACACGACGCCGCAGAAGGTCTCGTAGTCGATGAGCCCGGTGATCGGCTCGGCCTCCGGGTCCTTGCGCACCTTGATGGTGCGGAAGGTCATCTCCAGGGCGTCGTAGACCATGAGCCGGCCGAGCAGCGTCTCGCCGATGCCGGTGAGCAGCTTGACCGCCTCGGTGGCCTGGATGGCGCCGATCGTCGCGCAGAGCACGCCGAGCACGCCGCCCTCGGCGCAGCTGGGCACCATGCCGGGCGGCGGGGGCACCGGGTAGAGGTCGCGGTAGTTGGGGCCGTGCTCGTTCCAGAAGACCGAGACCTGGCCGTCGAAGCGGTAGATCGAGCCCCACACGTAGGGCTTGTTGAGCAGCACGCACGCGTCGTTGACCAGGTAGCGCGTGGCGAAGTTGTCGGTGCCGTCGACGATGAGGTCGTACTGGCTGAAGATCTCCATCACGTTGTCGCTGTCCAGCCGCGTCTCGTGCAGCCGGACGTCGACCAGCGGGTTGATCTCCTTGATCGAGTCCCGCGCGCTCTCGGCCTTGGACCGGCCGACGTCGGACTGTCCGTGGATGATCTGGCGCTGCAGGTTGGACTCGTCGACGGTGTCGAACTCGACGATGCCCAGCGTGCCGACACCGGCCGCGGCCAGGTACATGAGCACGGGCGAGCCGAGACCGCCGGCACCGACGGCCAGCACCTTGGCGTTCTTCAGCCGCTTCTGCCCGTCCATCCCGACGTCCGGGATGATCAGGTGCCGGCTGTACCGGCGGACCTCGTCGATCGAGAGCTCGTCGGCAGGCTCCACCAGGGGTGGCAGGGACACAGGTTGCTCCTCAGTTCCTCGACAGCGACCCGCGTGGGGTCGACGTTCGACGGAGCAACACCCTGACACGCGCCCCTGATTCCCGAGCCGGGCGGTCCTCCTCGGGCATCGGTGTGCGCTGACGCGCAGTTCCGTCGCCAGGAACTGCGCCCCAGCGCACACCGTCGGCCCGCGTCAGGGATACGGCCAGGCGTTCTTGGCGCAGCCGTCGAGGCCGAGGGTCTGCTGCTGCATGACCGGCGCGAGCTGGCCGATCCCGGGGCAGCTGCGGTGCCCGTTGCCGAGCGCGTGCCCGACCTCGTGGTTGACCACGTACTGGCGGTAGGTCGGGACGTCGCCCTGGTAGTCGGGGACGGCGGTCTCCCAGCGGGCCAGGTTGATGACCGCGCGGTCGCCGTAGCGGCAGGAGGTGTAGCCGCCGGTGCCGACCCCGGGGCAGTAGGTCTCCATGTTCAGCGGGCTGATCAGGGTGACCTTGAACTCGTAGGTGCCCGCCGCGGCCTCGTCGACGCCGACCCGCTGGAACGACATCCGCCCGCCGTTGCCCCACGACCGGGGATCGCCGAGCGTGGCCTCTACAGCGCCGGCGAAGGCGGCGGCGTCCACGCCGATGCCGTCCTCCACCTCGACCACGAAGCGGTGCAGGGGGCCGCTGCCGTACACGGCGGAGTTGCCCGGCACGACGCTCACGGTGCCCACCCCCTGCTGCACGAAGGTCGGCGACCCCTGCGGCGGCGGACCGGTCTCGGTGGGTGCGGCGTCGATCTCGGCCGACGCCGGGGACTCCGCCGCGGCGGGCGGGGTGCTCGCCGGGGTGGTCGGGGGCGCGGACGAGGCGGCGGTGCCCGTCGTCGTCGTGGGGGTCGTCGGGTCGAGGCCGACGACCAGGTCGACCAGGGTGAGCACGGTGGCCAGGGTCAACAGCGGGATGGCGTAGGCCCGCCATCCCCACCGGGTGAGGAACCGGCGCAGCCGGCCGCGCGGCCGGCTGCGGAGCGCCGGCGTGGCCGGCGGACGGCGGACCCCCGGCTCCCGGGTGGCGACGGCGCCGCGCGCCGCC
>NZ_JALPKQ010000117.1:0-502 GCF_051383655.1 Geodermatophilus sp. CPCC 205761 | reverse complement strand
GGCCCGGTTCGCGCTGGCCCGGGCGGTGCAGCTGGCCGCCGCGCTGGAGCAGGTGCTGGCCTGGACGGTGCAGTACGCCGGCGAGCGCCACCAGTTCGGCCGCCCGCTGAGCAAGTTCCAGGCCATCCAGATGGAGCTGGCCCAGATGGCCGGCGAGGTCACCGCCGCCACCGCCCTGGTCGACGCCGCCGTGCAGACCCTCGACCGCGGCGGCGACGTCGTGCTGGCCGCCGCCGCCGCGAAGGTCCGCGCCGGGGCCGCGGTCGAGGTCGTGGCCCGGCTGGCCCACCAGGTGCACGGCGCGATCGGCTTCACCCAGGAACACCGGCTGCACCACCTGACCCGGCGCTGCTGGTCCTGGCGCGACGAGGCCGGCTCCGAGCTCACCTGGGCCGGCGTCCTCGGCGTCGGCCTGCTCGCCGCCGGCCCCGACCAGCTCTGGCCCGCCCTCACCCGCGTCGTCTGAGAGCCGGCCGAAGGGCAGAAATGGCCATTTCTGCCC
>NZ_JALPKQ010000116.1:0-574 GCF_051383655.1 Geodermatophilus sp. CPCC 205761 | reverse complement strand
ATCAGAATGTACAAAGTGGCTATAAGGATCACAAATGTAGTGCAGTAAAAAGATTAATATTTACTGTTGAAATGTAGAATACGTTAGCATAAAATTGAAAAGAAAATGATCGATGAGCTTAGGAATGATGAAAGCCATCATTTAACTGGATTTGTGTCATTTCTATACCTGCAAGTCATGTTCTAGCTATTTCCTTCCCACCCTGTCGGTGTCCACTGAAAAAGCAGCAGCGCCCTCTGCTTTTTGTAAAGAGGAGTGAAAAAAGCTTACAGCACCTGGTATTCCCAGGCGGTCTCCCATCCAAGTACTGACCAGGCCCGACCCTGCTTAGCTTCCGAGATCAGACGAGATCGGGCGTGTTCAGGGTGGTATGGCCGTAAGCAAATATTGTGCCTACCAAAGGGCCTTTTAAAGATACTATATCACCACGCTTTGCTCTTTCGTCTATACAGGGAGCGCCTGCAGATTTCCAGACACACTCACAGCTTTTAAATGTCAAATCAGAATGTACAAAGTGGCTATAAGGATCACAAATGTAGTGCAGTAAAAATATTAATATTTACTGTTGAAATGT
>NZ_JALPKQ010000115.1:0-597 GCF_051383655.1 Geodermatophilus sp. CPCC 205761 | reverse complement strand
GTTCCCGTTCCTGCTCGGCCACGAGGCCGCCGGGACCGTCTCCGCGGTCGGCGCCGGCGTCACCAACGTCGCGGTCGGCGACTTCGTCATCCTCAACTGGCGGGCGGTCTGCGGGCAGTGCCGGGCCTGTCTGAAGGGCGAGCCGCAGTACTGCTTCAACACCCACAACGCCACCCAGAAGATGACCCTCGCCGACGGCACCGAGCTGTCCCCGGCGCTGGGCATCGGCGCGTTCGTGGAGAAGACCCTGGTCCACTCCGGCCAGTGCACCAAGGTCGACCCGACCGCCCCGGCCACCGCCGCCGGCCTGCTGGGCTGCGGCGTGATGGCCGGCGTCGGCGCGGCGATCAACACCGGCGCGGTCAAGCGCGGCGAGTCCGTGGCGGTGTTCGGCTGCGGCGGCGTCGGCGACGCCGCGATCGCCGGGGCCAAGCTGGCCGGCGCGTCGACGATCATCGCCGTCGACATCGACGACCGGAAGCTGGAGTGGGCCAAGAAGATGGGCGCCACCCACACCGTCAACTCCAAGAACACCGACGCCGTCGAGGCGATCAAGGGCCACACCGGCGGCTTCGGGGTCGACGTCGCGATCGACGC
>NZ_JALPKQ010000114.1:0-652 GCF_051383655.1 Geodermatophilus sp. CPCC 205761 | reverse complement strand
ATCACCGGCCGCTTTGAGCTCGATGCCGTCGGCGGGGAGAAGCTGCAGACCGCGCTGGAGGCGCTCGGGCAGGCCGGCCGGTGCGCCGGAGACACCCGCACCCGCGCCCAGCAGCTCGGCGACGCCCTGGTCCAGCTCTGCGACACCCAGTTGGCCACCGGCGGCCTGCCGGTGCTGCGGACGGTGACGCCACACCTGGTGCTGACCCTGCCCGCCGCCGAGCTGGCCGGCGCCGCCCCCGACGCCGGCCAGCTGGGCTTCGGCGCGGTCCTCCGCCGCCCGGGCCCGCTGGATCGCCTGCGACGCCACCCTCACCCGGCTCGTGCTGGACCCCGACGGGCTGCCGCTGGACGTCGGCCGCACCGCCCGGGTGGTGCCGCCGCACCTGCGCCGCGCGGTCGAGCACCGCGACCGGTCCTGCGTCTTCACCGGCTGCGGCGCCCCCACCCACTGGTGCGACGTCCACCATCTCCTGGAGTGAGTCAACGGCGGCCCGACCAGCCTCGAGAACAGCGCGCTGCTCTGCGAGCGGCACCACACCAAGGTCCACCACGGCTTCCGGATCGAACGACAACCCGACGGCCGATGGCGCACCTGGCGCCCCGACGGCACCGAGATCCTCATCCACCCACCGATCGACGCGGCCGCGTGA
>NZ_JALPKQ010000113.1:0-740 GCF_051383655.1 Geodermatophilus sp. CPCC 205761 | reverse complement strand
CGGGTGCTGGTCCAGCGGAGCAGGTTCTGCGCGGCGCCGGCCTTGTCGTTGGTGCCCGAGCCGCGGCCGCCGCCGAAGGGCTGCTGGCCGACCACCGCGCCGGTGGGCTTGTCGTTGACGTAGAAGTTGCCCGCCGCGAACCGCAGGAACCGCTGGGCGTGCGCGATCGCGGCCCGGTCCTCGGCGATCACCGCGCCGGTCAGCGCGTAGGGCGCGACCGACTCCATCTGGGTCAGCACGGTGTCGTAGTCGGCGTCGTCGTAGACGTGCACCGCCAGCACCGGGCCGAAGTACTCGGTGCGGAACACCTCGTGGCCGGGGTCGGTGCCCTCGATGATGGTCGGCCGGACGAAGAAGCCCTCGCTGTCGTCGGCCTTGCCGCCGGCCACCACGCTCAGCGCGTCATCGTCGGTGGCCCGGTCCAGCACCCCCGACAACCTGGAGAACGACTTGCGGTCGATCACCGCGCCCAGGAAGTTGCTGAAGTCGGTGACGTCGCCCATCGGCAGCGCCTCGGTGGTGGCGATCAGGTCGTCGCGCAGCCGGGTCCAGACGCTGCGCGGCACGTAGGCGCGCGACGCCGCCGAGCACTTCTGCCCCTGGTACTCGAACGCGCCGCGGATCAGCGCGGTGCGCAGCACGTCCAGGTCGGCCGAGGGGTGCGCGACGACGAAGTCCTTGCCGCCGGTCTCCCCGACGATCCGCGGATAGCCCCGGTAGCGGTCGATGTTGGCCCCCAC
>NZ_JALPKQ010000112.1:0-775 GCF_051383655.1 Geodermatophilus sp. CPCC 205761 | reverse complement strand
GGGGCAGAAATGGCCATTTCTGCCCCTCGGGGCCGCCTGCGGTCAGGAGTCGATGTTGGCCATGACGTGCTTGATGCGGGTGTAGTCCTCGAATCCGTACAGCGACAGGTCCTTGCCGTAGCCGGAGTGCTTGAAGCCGCCGTGGGGCATCTCGGCGACCAGCGGGATGTGGGTGTTGATCCAGACGCAGCCGAAGTCGAGTTTCTTGCTCATCCGCATGGCGCGGCCGAAGTCGCGGGTCCAGACGCTGGAGGCCAGGCCGTACTGGACGCCGTTGGCCCAGGCCAGGGCCTGGTCCTCGTCGGGAAAGCGTTGGACGGTGATGACCGGGCCGAAGATCTCGCGCTGGACCATCTCGTCGTCCTGGTGCAGGCCGGCGACGACGGTGGGTTCGAGGAAGAAGCCGCGGTCGCCCTGGCGGTGTCCGCCGGTGGTGATCCGGGCGTGGTCGGGGGTGCGGTCGAGGAAGCCGGTGACGTGGGCGAGCTGGGTGGCGTTGTTGACCGGGGGGACGAGGGCGTCGGCGTCGCCGGCGCCGTGGGCGTAGGTGGTGGAGGTGTTCTCGGCCTGGGCGGTGAGGGCGGCGACGAAGTCGTCGTGGATGCCGGGTCCGGCCAGCACGCGGGTGGCGGCGGTGCAGTCCTGGCCGGCGTTGAAGTAGCCGGCCACGGCGATCGCCTCGGCGGCGGCCTCGAGGTCGGCGTCGTCGAAGACCACGACCGGGGCCTTGCCGCCGAGCTCGAGGTGCACCCGCTTGACGTCGTGCGCGGCCGCC
>NZ_JALPKQ010000111.1:0-853 GCF_051383655.1 Geodermatophilus sp. CPCC 205761 | reverse complement strand
GGAGAATTGACATGCACTTCCTCGACGATTCCCTGTTCCCCGAGAACCAGGAGAAGCTGGTCATCACCGCGGCCCCCTACGGGCCCGAGTGGGAGCCGGCCGACTTCCCGGAGGACATCCCGCTGACCATGGACCAGCACGTCCAGCAGGCGGTGGACTGCTGGGAGGCCGGCGCCACCGTGCTGCACATCCACGTGCGCGAGCTCGACGGCAAGGGCTCCAAGCGGCTGTCGCAGTTCAACGAGCTGCTGCGCCGCCTGCGGGAGGCCGTGCCGGAGATGATCCTGCAGGTCGGCGGGTCGATCTCGTTCTCCCCGGAGGGTGAGGACGGCGACGCCAAGTGGCTGTCCGACGACACCCGCCACATGCTCGCCGAGCTGGACCCCAAGCCCGACCAGGTGACCATCGCGATCAACACCTCGCAGATGAACATCGTCGAGCTGATGACCGAGTCCGACATCGCGGGCACCTCGTTCCAGCGGCCCGAGCTGTGGGAGGCCTACCGCAACATGGAGGTGCCGGCCGGGCCCGAGTGGGTGGAGGAGCACCTGCGCCGGCTGGTCGCCAACGGCATCCAGCCGCACTTCCAGCTGGCCCACTCCGCGCAGCTGGAGACCGTGGAGCGGCTGGTCCGCCGCGGCGTCTACACCGGCCCGCTGAACATCACCTGGGTGTCCATCGGCGGCGGCTTCGACGGCCCGAACCCCTACACGATGATGGAGTTCATCCGCCGGGTGCCCGACGGCGCGTCGCTGACGCTCGAGAGCATCATGCGCAACGTCCTGCCGATCAACACGATGGCGATCGCGATGGGCCTGCACCCGCGCTGCGGCAACGAGGACACCCTCTGGGG
>NZ_JALPKQ010000110.1:0-1003 GCF_051383655.1 Geodermatophilus sp. CPCC 205761 | reverse complement strand
TCGAGGTCGACCTGCTCGTCGTCGGGGCCGGCCCGGCGGGCCTGTACGCCGCGTACTACGCCGGCTTCCGCGGCCTGCGGACGGCGGTGGTCGACAGCCTCCCGGAGCCCGGCGGGCAGGTCACCGCGCTCTACCCGGAGAAGATGGTCTACGACGTCGCGGGCTTCCCCGGCATCAAGGGCCGCGACCTCGTCGCCGGGCTGGTCGAGCAGGCCGCCCGCTTCGACCCGGTGTACATCCTCGGCGAGCGCGCCGAGCACCTCGCCAACGAGGCCGGCCACCGCCCGCGGGCCGGCGACCGGCTGGTCGTGACCACCGACAAGGGCACGCGGATCAGCACCGGCGCGGTCGTCATCACCGGCGGCATCGGCACCTTCACCCCGCGCCCGCTGCCCGGCGGCGCGGAGTGGGAGGGCCGCGGGCTGACCTACGTGGTCAAGGAGCTGGCCGCGCACAGCGGTCAGGACGTCGTCATCGTCGGCGGCGGGGACAGCGCCGTCGACTGGGCCCTGGCGCTGGAGGACATCGCCGCGTCGGTCACCCTCGTGCACCGCCGCAAGCACTTCCGCGCCCACGCCGCCAGCGTCGCCGACCTCGAGCGCAGCCGGGCGGTGATCGTCACCGACGCGCAGGTCGACTCCCTGGACGGCGACGGCGTCCTGCACACCGTGCACGTGCGCGGCAAGGACGGCACCGTCACCCCGTACAAGGCGCACGCCGTCATCGCCGCCCTCGGCTTCACCGCCGACATCGGTCCGCTGGAGACGTGGGGCATCGAGATCGTGGACCGCAAGATCCTCGTCGACACCGCCATGCGCACGTCGGTGGCCGGGGTGTACTCCGCCGGCGACATCACCGAGTACGCGGGCAAGGTGCGGTTGATCGCGGTCGGTTTCGGGGAGGCAGCGACCGCCGTGAACAACGCCGCCACCTACCTCGACCCCGACCAGCCCCTGTTCCCCGGCCACAGCAGCGACGACCCCGCCGGCATCGGCGCGACCGC